>JAAEMC010000792.1 GCA_024225895.1 Desulfobacteraceae bacterium
TAGGGTTTCATTCCCAACTGCATAATTTTGGTTACACTCAAATGAAATTTTGGCATCAAGGCCGTAATTTGTAATTTTATCCGGTACACATCAACAACTTTATAGCATTCCTTCTGACTGTTAACCGAAAAATGAAGGATGCCATATCCAGAAAGGACATGTTTATGGGCCGCAAACGTTTTATTGATCTGAGTATAAGTATTGAACCCGATCTTCCAAGTGATCCGCCAGTAATGATCCCGAAAATAGATTATATCAATCATACTCAGGGCGCTGAACAGATGAAAGATTTTTTTCCCGGGATAAAAACAGAACAACTCCCCAATGGCCTGGGATGGGCACTGGAAATGCTCAGTCTTACCACACACTCAGGCACTCACCTTGATGCTCCCTACCATTATCACCCGACAATGGACAGGGGCAAACCTGCCCTGACAATTGATGAAATACCTCTTGAATGGTGTTATAATGACGGGGTGGTCCTGGATTTCCGCCACAAGGCAGATGGTGAAAGGATTACGCTTGAAGATATAAAAAAAGAACTTGAACGTATTCAGTATGAAATTAAACCATTAGATATTGTACTCATTAATACGGGCGCAGATGAGGCATGGGGAACTGACCAGTATCTTATCAAAGGAGCCGGGATGGACAGGGAAAGTACACTGTTTCTTGCTGAACAGGGAATAAAAGTTATGGGAACAGATGCCTGGAGTTGGGACCGCCCCCTTCCTTTTCTGGCAAAAGAATTCAAAGAAACAGGAAATCCCGCAGTAATATGGGAAGCCCATTTTGCGGGAATTGAAATTGGGTACTGCCATATGGAAAAAATGGCTAACCTTTCAGCCATTGGAAGGCCATATGGTTTTACGATATGTTGTTTTCCAGTTAAAATA
>JAAEMC010000793.1 GCA_024225895.1 Desulfobacteraceae bacterium
CTCAGGCTGTGGGCGAGCGTGAAGCCTTTAAAAAAGTGGCCAGGCAAAATCTAAAAAAAGATTATCTGATCCTTGAGCATACTGGAAGTGATTTTGTCATTGCCGAAGGTGCCTTCATCGGCAGGATTGTTGCTTTAGGCAGAGACCATGACAGCGTGCTCCAGGGAGTTAACCAGGGCTGCCGGACCATTGAGCTGACTTTTACCAATGAAATTATTATGGAAAAATAATATATCGACAATTAATACAAACGACCCTGTTGATAAATTAATCCGGAACCTTTTCAATGACTTTTTTCCGATGAACAGCGCCCTATAAAATAGATAGCGAACTGATGGACATCCCGGCCCAAAGTAATGTTGAACGATATGACGGCAATATGGTCCAGTAGAAAAAGCCCTGGAACGGTGAAGTAGTGAACTACCCTGATCCACAGACCGATATCAATAAAAAATACGCCTTTATGAAATAGGCAAAATTGATTATACAAGGGATTGGACTGGTGATGACCGATATATAATATGGTTGAATTGCTATAAAATTTAAACCAAAGTGTAGGAGCAGACCCCAAAGAAGAAAAGGAAAAATGAGCCACCAAGAACAAATCATATCTTTTTTGAAAGCAAATGAAAAAAGGATGTTCACTCTACTTGAAGAAATGGTTCTTATCCAGAGCGGGTCCTGGAACAAAAAAGGTGTGGACAAAGTTAATGAGTTGATCTGCTCACATCTTACTCCCCATCAATTCTCATTTGAAGTCCATGAACAAAAAGAATTCGGCAACCACCTGGTGGTCCGGTCGCCCTCCTTTTCACCGGATGTACCTCAGATTCTTTTAACCGGACATATGGATACGGTTTTCCCTGTGGATACGGATTTTAACTTTTACAAAGAAAATCAAAACAGATGTTTTGGCCCGGGTGTTGCAGACATGAAGGGCGGGCTTGTGGTAGGGATCTATGCCCTTTTGGCCCTCCAGGATACAGGTCTTTTAAGCCAAATGCCCGTGACCTTTATTTTTAATTCAGATGAAGAAATCGGGTCCAGGACCTCCCGAAAGCTCATTCTCTCGGAAGCAAAGAAAAGTTGTGCCGGATTTGTATTCGAATCCGGCGGACTTGATAATTCAGTTGTCAGCGGAAGAAAAGGCAATATCTCAGCAACCCTGACCATAGAAGGAGAAGACGGGCATGCAGCCTTTGCCGTCAAAAACAAAGCCAGCGCCATTTTGGAACTGGCTCAAAAAACAATAGAAATTGAAAACCTTAATGACCCAGATGCAGGCATCTCCTCCAATGTTGGAAAAATAAAAGGAGGAATC
>JAAEMC010000794.1 GCA_024225895.1 Desulfobacteraceae bacterium
AAATATTATTTGTCCCCCGTTTATTCCTGCTGCCGGACCAATATCAATTATATGATCAGAGGAAAGAATGGTTTCCTCATCATGCTCTACAACCAGAACGGTGTTACCAAGGTCCCTCAAGTTCATTAGAGTTCTTAAAAGTCTTGCGTTATCCCTCTGGTGAAGCCCGATGCTGGGCTCATCCAGAACATAAAGAACCCCGGTCAATTTTGAACCGATCTGTGTGGCCAGCCTTATCCGTTGACTTTCTCCTCCGGAAAGCGTTGTTGCAGATCTGTCAAGTGTCAGATACTCAAGCCCGACGTTTTGTAAAAAACCAAGCCGTTCTGATAGTTCTTTGAGTATACCTTGTGCAATGATCCCATCCTGCCCCTCAAGATTTAAGGTATCCAAATATTCTTGAGCGTTTTTGACTGAGAGCCCTACAATTTCCCATATGGTATTTTGACCCACCTTAACGGAACGAGATGCTTTGTTCAACCGTGCCCCATTACATTTGGAGCAGGTTTTAAAGTTCATATATTTTTTTGTTTCATCTCTCATATAACTGGAATTTGTTTCAAGGTAACGCCGTTCAAGGTTGGGAATAATCCCTTCAAAGGGTTTTTTGTAGATAATTTTTTTCCCCATTCTCTCCACATAAAAGGGGATTTGTTCTTTTTTTGATCCATACAATAAAATTTTTTGAAATTTTAAGGTGAGTTGATTAAATGGGGTATAAATATTTTCTTTATAGTGGGTGGTTAAGGCATCTAAAAATTCCATAAACTGCACGGAATCTCTGTTTTCCCATGGTAGAACAGCGCCTTGTCTTAATGAAAGATCTTTATCAGGTACAATGAGATCCGGATCAAATTCAGTGACCGAGCCCAACCCGTCACAATTGGAACAAGCCCCCTGGGGTGAATTAAAAGAAAAACTGGCAGGCGTAAATTCAGGGTAGCTGACTCCGCATTTTATACAGGATGCTTTTTCACTAAAAAGGATTTCATCTTTGTTTTCCATATTCAGTATAGTTACCACACCTTCGGATAGCGAAAGTGCAAGCTCCAGGGAATCTGCCAGTCTATTTTCAATCCCTTCTTTTATAACCAGCCGGTCCACAACTGCATCAATGGTATGTTTTTTATTTTTATCCAGTTTTGGTAATCCCTCGGATGAATGGATGGTATTGTTGATGCGTAAACGGGCAAATCCTTCTTTTTTCATTCTTAAAAATAATTTTTCATGGGTTCCTTTCTGATTGGTGATAAGGGGAGATAGAATGATAATTTTGGAATTATTTTGAAACTTCATAATCCTGTCCGTGATCTGATCAATGGACATGGAAGAAATGGGTCTCCCGCATTTATAGCAATGGGGTTTTCCCACACGTGCAAACAATAGCCTCAAGTAATCATATATTTCAGTGACCGTACCTACAGTGGATCTTGGGTTATGGCTTGCGGTTTTCTGCTCAATAGAAATGGCTGGTGAAAGACCGATAATTGTGTCCACATCTGGTTTATCCATTTGACCAAGAAACTGCCTGGCGTAGGTGGACAGGGATTCAACATATCTTCGTTGCCCTTCAGCATACAGTGTATCAAAAGCGAGAGTAGATTTGCCTGATCCGGATAATCCCGTGATGACGGTCAGACTGTTTTTCGGTATCTCAACATTGATATTTTTTAAATTATGTTCCCGGGCACCTTTAATAATTATTTTATCAGTATTCATTTTTTGCTTTTTTTTCTTTTGTTTGTTGCCTGTTCGACGGCCATCTTAATGGCCGCTTTCAGACTTGAGGGGTCGGCAATGCCTTTCCAGGCGATGTCATAGGCTGTGCCATGATCAACTGAGGTTCTGATGATGGGTAATCCTATAGTTGTG
>JAAEMC010000795.1 GCA_024225895.1 Desulfobacteraceae bacterium
CTTAAAAAACAAGAATTGATTTTTGCCCTTCTGCAAGCCAATATTGAGGAAAGCGGTCAGATTTATGGAGAAGGGACGCTGGAGATCCTTCCTGATGGATTTGGATTTTTAAGAGCGCCTGGCTATAATTATCTTCCCGGCCCTGATGATATTTATGTTTCTCCCTCCCAGATCAGAAGATTTAACCTTCGGACCGGTGATACCATCTCCGGCCAGGTCAGGCAGCCAAAAGATTCAGAACGTTATTTTGCTTTGTTAAAAGTAGAGGCCGTCAATTTTGAAAATCCGGAGCTTGCGGCAGAGACCATCCTTTTTGATAACCTGCTCCCCCTTTATCCAGACGAGAAAATGAATCTGGAAGCCGAACCTGACAATTATTCGATGCGGATCATTGATTTGATGTCTCCCATCGGGTTCGGCCAGCGCGGGCTTATTGTTTCCCCGCCAAAGGCAGGTAAAACCATGCTTTTGCAAAATATTGCCAACAGCATGATTAATGCCCACACCAATATTATTCCCATGATCGTACTCATTGATGAACGGCCGGAAGAAGTAACAGATATGGCCCGATCCGTTAATGCGGAAGTGGTCAGTTCCACCTTTGATGAACCAGCGGAACGGCATGTACAGGTGGCTGAGATGGTGATTGAAAAGGCCAAGAGGATTGTGGAACAGGGTCATAACGTAGTCATTCTTTTAGACAGCATAACCAGGCTTGCCAGGGCTTATAATGCAGTTATGCCTCCATCGGGTAAAATTCTTTCCGGTGGTGTAGACTCCAACGCCCTTGATCGGCCCAAACGGTTTTTCGGTGCCGCCAGAAACATAGAAGAGGGCGGAAGTCTTACCATTATTGCCACAGCACTGGTGGATACCGGCTCACGTATGGATGAAGTGATCTTTGAGGAATTTAAAGGAACCGGTAACATGGAATTGGTCCTGGATAGAAAATTGGCAGACAAAAGGGTTTTCCCTGCCATTGATATCAATAAGTCTGGTACCCGAAAAGAAGAATTGCTGCTGGATCCCATGAGTTTGAACCGGATGTGGATCTTAAGAAAATTGTTGTCAAGTTTAAATTCTGTTGATAGCATGCAGTTTTTACTTGAAAAAATGGAAGGAACAAAGGATAATACAGAGTTTCTTAAATTGATGAATTCATAAGAGAAATTTTACAAGGGAAAGAATTGTTAGAAATTTTGATATGTTAAGGAGTTTTTAAAGGTATGAAGAAAGATATTCACCCCAAATATGGCAAAACGACAGCATCATGTGCATGCGGAGCAAGCTTTGAAGTCGGTTCCACAAAAGAGGGTATTAAAGTGGAAATCTGTTCAAAATGTCATCCGTTTTTTACCGGCAAGCAGAAACTGGTCGATTCTGCTGGTAGAATTGATCGTTTCAAAAAGAAATATGCAGGGTTTGACGCAAGCAAACTTGTTTAAACGCATTATTTATTCAAATTAAAGAAGGGGCCATTTGCTTGTGCCCCTTTTTGAATTTTAAATTATGATCGAAAAATTAAAAGGCATTGAAGAACGATTTATTAAGCTTGAGCAGCTTTTAAGTGATCCGGCGGTTATCAGTGATCAGAAAAAGTATCAGGAATATTTAAAAGAACATGGCGAACTCAATAAAATAGTCCCTGTGTTTCGTGAATATGAGCGTTTCACAGAAGAACTGGATGAGGCCCGGGAGCTTTTAAAAGATAATGATGAAGATATCCGGGATATGGCCAAAGAAGAAATCCCGGCTCTTGAAAGCAATATTGATGAATTGAAATCTGAACTCAGTCTGCTTTTAATGCCCAAGGACCCCAGAGATGATAAAAATGTTCTGCTTGAAATCCGGGCCGGCACCGGTGGTGAAGAGGCAGGGATTTTTGCTGGTGACCTTTTCCGGATGTATTCGAGATATGCGGAATCTAAAAATTGGGCCATTGAGATCGTTGAAAAAAATGATTCCAGTTCCGGCGGCTATAAGGAAATTGTATCCATGATCCGGGGAAAGGGCGCTTTTTCAAACTTTAAGTTTGAAAGCGGTACCCACAGGGTACAGCGTGTGCCGGAGACAGAGGCTCAAGGAAGGGTGCACACTTCGGCTGTGACCGTTGCCGTGCTGCCTGAAGCAGAGGATGTGGATATCGAAATCAACCCTAGTGATCTTAAGATTGATGTGTTCCGCTCTTCAGGTCCGGGTGGCCAGTCTGTCAATACCACAGATTCTGCGGTCAGGATTACCCATGTCCCTACGGGTATTGTGGCGACCTGCCAGGATGAAAAATCCCAGCATAAAAACAAGGCCAAGGCCATGAACGTTTTAAAATCCCGCATCTTGGATGCCAAAATCCGGGAGGAAGATGCGAAACGAGCGGCAGACCGGAAAGGCCAAGTTGGAACCGGAGACAGGAGCGGCAGAATCCGTACTTATAATTTCCCCCAGGGTAGAATGACCGATCATAGGATCGGTTTGACGCTTTATAAGCTCGATAACATCATGGAGGGTGGAATTCAGGAGATTATTGATGAACTTAAAACCCACAACCAGGCACAGGCGTTAAAGGAAGTTGGTTAATTGGACAATTTTCAAGGTGCTGTCCTGGACAGAATCCTATTTTAAATCCCATTCCATTGAAAGCCCCAGGCTGGCTGCTGAAATTCTTTTAGGGGCAACTCTTGGCGTAAAGCGGCTGGATCTTTATCTGCAATATGACCGTCCACTACAGGATGACGAACTTTCTGAATTTAAGCATTTGATTAAAAGACGAATTCAGCATGAACCCGTAGCCTATATCACAGGCGAAAAAGGATTCTGGGAAGCTGAATTTTCTGTTGAAAAAGGAGTGCTGATACCGCGGCCTGATACAGAAACTTTGGTGGAGCATGTGATAAGAGTATTAAATTCATCAAATACAAAAAATGAACCCAAAAAAATACTTGAGCTTGGAACAGGTTCCGGTGCCATCATCATTTCTTTGGCACAAGCGTTGGGGCAACACCACTACTTCGCCAATGATATTTCCTGTGTTGCTGTGAATGTGGCAAGAAAAAATGCCAGAAAGATTGTGAACGATAAAATCAATTTTTTTTTAGGATCATGGTTTTCTTCCTTAAAAGAAAAGGTTTTTTTTGATATAATTGTATCAAACCCACCCTATATCCCGTCTGCTGATATACAAACTCTGGCGCCTGAAATAAAGGATTATGAACCGGAACTGGCTTTGGATGGCGGTAAGAACGGTCTGGACTGTATTGCGCAAATTTTAAAATACGCTCATAAGTATCTTGTTCCTGGTGGTATGATTTTTATTGAGATGGGTTTTGATCAAAAACAGGGAGTGATAAATATTGTAAAGCGTTATCCTGTATACCAATCTGTTGATTTTATCAAAGACCTTTCCGGACATGACCGGGTAGCGCTCATAAAAAAATAGATTGAAAATTTGAAAGGGTTTTGATATATAAATTGGGATTTTTTGTTGGACAAATAAAACGCACACCCGCGGACTTGAAACCAGGTGCTTTTTATAAGTTGGTTTCCAAGGATGATGTGGGTGGTGGAAAAACCATTAACTAAAACTATGGAGTACACATGGCTTACATTACTATCAGAGAACTTTTAGAAGCTGGTGTCCATTTTGGGCATCAGACCAAACGTTGGAATCCAAAGATGAAGAAGTATATCTTTGGAGCAAGAAATGGAATTTACATCATTGATCTTCAACAAACCGTAAAGCTTTTCAAAAAAGCTCATGATTTTATCACGGATGTGGCTGCAGGAGGCAAAAGCATACTTTTTGTTGGGACTAAAAAACAGGCCAGTGAATCTATTTACGAAGAGGCCAACCGGGCAGAAACATTTTATGTGCAGAACAGATGGCTTGGCGGGATGTTAACCAATTTCCAGACCATCAAAAATAACATTACACGGTATCATTTTTTAAATACTATTGAAAATGACGGTACCATTGAGAATTATCCCAAAAAAGAACAGGCTAAGATGGGCAAGGAAAGAGCCAAGTTGGAATTCGCCATTGGTGGTATCAGCAATATGAAAAAATTGCCCGGTGCATTGTTTATTATCGATCCGAAAAATGAACAGATTGCCGTAAAAGAAGGAAAAAGATTGGGAATTCCCATTGTGTCCGTAGTGGATACCAATTGCGACCCGGATGATATTGATTTTGTTATTCCGGGAAATGATGATGCCATCAGGGCCATTCGTCTTTTTACTTCCCGTATTGCCGATGCCTATATAGAAGGCAAACAGCAGTATGAGGAAAAACAAAATGCCAGAGATGACAAGGAAGCCGGTGAAGCCCAAGGCGAAGCGGCTGGTGATAAAGTAGAAATTGAGATTGTTTCAGATGGTACAGACGGACCTGTGGTTGAGAAAATTAAACGGAAAACAACACCAGTTGAAGAGACAGAAGACGCGACTGAGTAAATATAAGAGGAGTTTAGAAAATGGCTGAAATTACTGCAGCAATGGTAAAAGAGCTTCGTGAAGCTACAGGCTCCGGAATTATGGACTGCAAAAGAGTTCTGGGTGAAGCTGAAGGTAATATGGAAAAAGCGGTAGAACTTTTACGAAAAAAGGGTCTGGCAAAAGCACAGAAAAGAGCCGGGCGTTCTACTTCTGAAGGTGTTATTTATTCATATATTCATACCGGCGCCAAATTAGGCGTTCTGCTTGAAGTAAACTGTGAATCTGATTTTGTTGCCAAGACAGACGACTTTATTGAATTTGCCAAAAATATCGCTATGCATGTGGCTGCGGCAAATCCCATTGGCCTGAATCCCGAAGATATATCTGAAGATATCATTGCAAAGGAAAGGGAGATTTTCCGGGCGCAGATGTTGGAAGAAGGCAAACCGGAAAATATTGTTGACAAGATTGTGGACGGCAAAATTCAGAAGTACTACAAGGAGGTCTGCCTCATGAGCCAGCAATATGTGAAAGATCCCCAGAAAACCATCTCAGAGATTGTAAAAGAAACTATTGGGAAAATTGGTGAGAATATTCAGATCAAAAGATTTGTGCGCTTCCAGATAGGAGAATAATATCTTGCATAAAGAGGCTGAGTTTCAGCGGGTTATGATTAAGTTAAGCGGAGAAGCCCTGATGGGAAATCAGGGCTTTGGTATCACACCGGAAATGATATCGTATGTGGCTGATGAAATTACCAAGGTCCATCTGCTGGGTGTTGAAATTTCAATTGTTGTCGGTGGAGGCAATATATTCAGAGGTGTGGCTGGAAGTTCTGCCGGAATGGATAGAACATCAGCAGATAACATGGGAATGCTGGCCACTGTAATAAACAGCCTGGCTCTTTGTGATGCACTGGAAAAACACGATGTTCCCACAAGGGTCCAAACCGCAATTGGCATGAACAAGATCGCAGAACCGTTTATCAGAAGAAGGGCCATCAGGCACCTTGAAAAAGGCCGTGTGGTTATTTTTGCCGCAGGTACCGGCAATCCGTATTTTACAACGGACACGGCAGCCGTTCTCCGGGCTCATGAAATGCGGGCCCAAATCCTGTTTAAGGCCACCCAGGTAGATGGTGTCTATGACAAGGATCCGGTGATTCATGATGATGCAACCATGTTTGATGAACTTTCTTATATGCAGGTAATTGAAAAACAGCTCCATGTCATGGATATGACAGCTATCTCCCTTGCCATGGAGCATAATTTACCCCTTCAGGTCTTTGATCTTCATCAGCAAGACAATATTTCTAGGGCTGCGATTGGAGATGCAATAGGAACGCGGATTTATAATGAATAAACCCTCAAATTGTTAAGGGATGGATTGTTATGATGAATGAAGTTCTTCAAGAAACCAAAGAGAGAATGGGGAAATCTGAAGCAGCGTTTGAAAAAGAATTGACAAAAGTCCGTACCGGCAGGGCATCACAAGCAATCCTTGACGGTGTTAAAGTCGATTACTACGGCACGCAGACACCATTGCCTCAGATGGCTACTGTCTCTATTCCGGAAAGCAGACTCATTACAGTAAAACCTTGGGATGTTAGTGTGATTAATGAGGTTGAAAAAGCAATCCTGAAAGCAAACCTCGGACTGACACCTTCAAATGACGGAAAGCTGATTCGAATTTCCATTCCGCCGTTAACAGAAGATCGTAGAAAAGAAATTGCCAAAAGTGTATCTGGGACCTGTGAAGAATATAAAGTTGCCATTCGAAACATCAGAAGAGATTCCAACGAGATGCTTAAAGAGCTTCAAAAGGAAGGAGATATCTCAGAAGATGACAGCTTTAAAGCGCAAAAACAAGTTCAGGACCACACCGACCAATATATTAAAAAGTTAGACGAAATTTTTGCCAAAAAAGAAAAGGAAATTCTTGAAGTCTAACGAAAAAGAAGCATTTACTTTAAACCGTGAGAAACTGCCCTCCCATATTGCCATCGTAATGGACGGGAGCGGCAGGTGGGCAAAAAAGCGGATGCTGAACCGAATCAAAGGCCATGAGCAGGGCTCTACGACGGTTCGCAATATTGTATCTACCTGCCGGGAACTTGATATCCCCATCCTGACACTATATGCATTTTCCACAGAAAACTGGGAACGGCCCAAAGCAGAAGTAAAAGCATTGATGATGCTTTTAAAAAGATTTATTGTTTCCGAGCGCCGGGAAATGCTGGATCAAGATATCCGGCTTCATGTGATCGGGCAAAAAGAACGGCTTCCTGAAGAGATTAAAAAAGAGCTTTATACTACTCTGGATTTAACAAAAAATAACAACAAAATGCAATTGAACCTGGCATTGAGCTATGGTTCACAGCAGGAGATCACAAGAGCGGTTCGAAATATTGCAAAAGAAGTCGCCTCAGGACAGATAATGCCTGAAGATATCTCCATGAATCTTATTTCAGATCATCTTTACACAAAGGGATTGAAAGATCCGGATCTCATCATCCGGACCAGCGGGGAATACCGTTTGAGTAATTTTTTGCTGTGGCAGGCAGCATATTCAGA
>JAAEMC010000796.1 GCA_024225895.1 Desulfobacteraceae bacterium
ATTCTGATCCGGGCAGCAAAGGCGATAAAATAATTAATTGCAGGGGTATGGCAATAACAGGCCCTCAACCCCAGATAGAAACCTTTGATCTTGAACAATTAACCAGGGACATAAATCAATATCAACTTTCCCGACAGCAGTGCTATGAAGCCTATCAGGACATGGGCATGGATTACGGCCCCGGGCATCAGGGTTTGGAAACTGTTTATTCGGGAAACCATAAGGTCCTGGCCAGGATAGTGCTTCCCCATTCCATTTTAGCAAGTCTTAATCAATTTGACCTGCACCCGTCCCTGGTAGATGCAGCCCTGCAGGCACCCATTGGATTTATGGCCAAAGATATCCTTGAAGTTCACGAAAGGGATATGGCCCGGGAAAATGCGCAGGTTTCAGGTCCATTCCTTCCCTTTGCCCTTGAAAAACTTGAAATAACAGGGCCCTGCAGCACTTCAATGTGGGCCTATATCCGTTATAGCGGCCCTGATACTGACCTGGACAATGACCGGAATAAAAGACCGTCATGGAAGAAGAACCGGAAACTTGACATTGATATTCTGGATGATGACGGCCTGGTTTGCATCCGTATGAAAGGGTATTCAGCCAGACAATATTCAATTAATCGGTTTGAAACCCATGAGACCTCTTCCAATAAATCCAAAGCCACTGACACGGTTCTTTATCATCCAATCTGGAAGAAAAAAGTGCTTTTGCAAGAGGATGGCGCTTCGAATTATTCACATCACATTGTGATGCTGGGGTTGCTGGAGAGGTTTTCCTGTTCAGATATTAAAACCGGATTGGCAAGCATAGCCGGGCAAAAAAAATTAAACAACATCCTTTGTACAAGGTTGATACCTGACAGCACGGATTTGGACAAACCATTTGAAAAAACTGCTGCCCGGTTGTTTGAAATGATAAAAAAACATCTGCCCAAAAAGAATGCAGGAAATACCCTTTTTCAGATCCTTTTGCCCTGTAAAGAACAGGGGATGCTTTTCAGGGGATTATCCAGCCTGCTGAAAACGGTTAGCCTTGAACATCCCGGGATAAAGGGTCAGGTCATTGAAGTGAATTCGGATCAGCCCACCAATGAATTGGTTTCCATTATTAAAGAAAACAGCAGATTTCCTGAAGACGTCCACATCCGGTACAAGGACGGCGTTCGCCATGTGGCTGCCTTTACACAAGGGGCGATTATTCAAAAATCATCGGGAGTCCCGGATATTCCATGGAAAAATAATGGCGTGTACCTGATCACCGGCGGTACAGGCGGGCTGGGGCTTATTTTTGCCAGGGAGATTGCACATAAAGTTCGCAACCCCAAACTGGTCCTGATTGGCCGTTCAGACCCGGCCTGTGCCGAAAAAAATCAAAAAGAGTCAATTAAAGCCCTTGAGTTATCCGGCGCAAGCGTTACCTGTCATCAAGCAGATGTGGGAAGCAAAAAAGATGTTCTGTCCCTGATTCAGGATATAGAACAAGATTTTGGACCGCTTTCAGGAATTTTGCACACAGCAGGCATTACCCGGGATAATTATATCCATAAGAAAACTCTGTCTGAGTTTAAAAGCGTATTGGAACCTAAAGTGGCTGGTACAATTAATCTGGACCATGCCACCCGCCATATGGCCCTTGATTTTTTTATTCTTTTTTCATCTGTTACAAGTGTTTTGGGAAACATAGGCCAGGCAGATTACAGCACAGCCAATGCATTCATGGACAGCTTTGCCTTTTATCGAAACCGCCGGGTTCAGGCGGGTCAACGGCATGGTAAAACCCTTTCTTTTAACTGGCCCATGTGGAAAAAGGGCGGCATGCAGGTGGATAATGCTTCTAAAAAGCTCATGGAGAAAACTTGGGGCATGACGGCCATGGAGACAAGGGACGGTATCCAGGCGTTGTACCAGGGATGGGTATCAGGCAATGACCAGGTAATGGTTTTTTCAGGAATTCAAGAACAGATAACCTCAAAAATAGTGTCCCAGGGTAAGTCAAAGCCTGACCCGGTGCTTGACCTATATACAGATCAGACTGACACGGAACCGGTTCTTGAAACTGATGGGGAACAACTTTGCAATGCTGTGGAGCAAACCCTGCTGGAAATGATCGCAGCACTTTTAAAAATCAGCCGCCAGGACCTTGATCCGGATTCAGGGCTCAGCGAATTTGGGTTTGATTCCATTACCTTTTCAGAATTTTCCAATCAACTGAACGAGACATACCATCTGGAGCTTTTGCCCACGATCTTTTTTGAATACCCCACGGTTTCAAAACTGGCTGCTTATTTAAGCCGGGCCCATGACCATGCCTTTGCTTCAAAGATTTCAGCTATAGAAAAGGAGACAATCAAACATCACGATCCCGGGCAAAAATCCGATTCCTTATATAGTATAGAATCCGGCAATGCCAACCCGAGAACCAAAGACCGGTTGGATAAACGCGAGAAAAGACCAGTATCTGCCGCCATGGAACCTGTGGCCATCATCGGTATGGCAGGGAATTTTCCTGAATCTCCGGACCTGGAGATGTTCTGGGAAAACCTTGTGCAGGGAAAGGACTGCATCTCTGAAATCCCGGCTGACAGATGGGACTGGCGGTCCTTTTATGGTGATCCCCAAAAAGAGGCCAATAAAACCAATATTAAATGGGG
>JAAEMC010000797.1 GCA_024225895.1 Desulfobacteraceae bacterium
ACAGATTGCTGAGTCCACAAATATCATATTAGGAGATCAAATGATCATCAACCCGCCAGGAATTGTCACAGACCGGATACTGCTGCTGGGAAAAGAAGAATCCAACGTTTATCTGGTTGGCAGCAAAAATGAATATATTTTGGTGGGTGGCGGTTCGATTCATATCATCCCGGAAGTTTTGTCCCAGATAGAGCATTATAAGATAGAGCCCAAAGCCATCAAGCGAATCCTTTTTCTCCACGCCCATTTTGATCATTGCGGAACAGTACCTTATTTTAAAAAACAATGGCCATGGGCCGTGGTTACAGCCTCTCAACGGGCTAAGACAATTCTTTCCAGGCCAGGAGTACTTGAAACCATAGATATGATGAACCAGGGTGTGCTGGCATACAACCAGATGCAAAAAGAAACCGAGGATATGGGACTGACCCCTTTCAACCTTGAGGTGGAAGAAACAGTTTCAGAAGGTGATTTTCTTTCCTGCGGCGATCTGACCTTGCAGGTTTTAGAAGTGCCGGGGCATTCTTCTTGTTCCATTGCTGTTTATGTGCCGGAAAAAAAAGCAATGTTTGCCTCTGATGCCGGAGGAATTCCCTTTGGGGATATGATTTTGACTGCAGCCAATTCCAACTTTGATCTATACCAGCAAAGCCTTGATAAAATGGCCGGCTATGAAGTGGATGTTTTCCTGGCTGAACACTATGGTGCCCGAACCGGTGAAGCGGCACAAACCTTTCTAACCCGCTCAATTGAAGTGGCCAAAACATTTCGTGGACAGCTTGAAGAATCACTCAAACATTCCCAAAGTATAGAAAAAAGCACCGAAGAAATCACCCGCAAGATATTAGCCCAGGCCCCGGATTATTTCCTTCCCTATGACATACTCAAAATAGTGGTGGGGCAGATGCTCAAATACTTGGACAGACAGGTACAGTAAATACAAATGGCACCGTCAAAAATGATATGGGAATCTAAAAGATTAAGACCGCTTATGAATGTAAAACAAGCAGTTATTTTTGCTTTCATTCTCCAGGGCATCGCTTTGTTACCATCTCCATCCTATAAAATGGTCCTGGTTGAAGCGCTCCTAATACTGCTCACCATGCCTATTCTTTATTATCTGATCAATCAAAAAATCATCCAAAATAATAAAAACATATGCAAACAACGCTTTCTTGCCAATGGGAATCAATGCGACCTATTTATGGTAGATAGTAATGACAGAGTATTCTGCATGGATTACCAAAACCGAAATATCCTGTTGGCTGATACAAAATCGATTTTCCTGGTACAATTGAATCTGGATGAAAATATAAAAGACGTCATCCCCAGATTTAATTCCGGCGGCAGCCAATTACAATTTAATATCAAGGTTAAAAACAACCCCAAATTCATCTTGAAATTCTTAAAAGACCCACATGCCGCCAATGATCTTTTTCATCAAATCAAACAGATATAGCAGATAGTAGAATCGACTTGATCCCTTCGAGCCTTTCTTTCATATACATCACCCCCCCAAGCTCGCCGCCCGCCTTGGCAGCAGCTGTTATAAATTTTCTCTGATCTGATCCGGACAAGCTGTCTGCAGGATCAATCAATTGGGAGACACTTTTAATTAGAATTTAAGTGTTTGCACGACAAAATTAGTAATAAATTTGAACTGTATATCCCAATCACATATCGGGGCACGAAAAAGTTAAAATCAAAGATGCCATCCATCAGTTGTAATTTCTGCACCATTCAAGTATTTTATGACTTTATTCAACCGCCTAGCATTCTTAAAGGAGAGACAATGACCGCTGACGTATATTTCATGGATTTAAAGGCCACTTCAAGGGAAAACCTTCCCGACAAACTGGTGAGGATGATTAAGGCTGCCGGCATTGAGACCATTTTGGATGAAAAAGATCTGACTGCCATCAAAGTCCATTTCGGAGAAAGGGGCAACACGGCATTTATCCGCCCGGTATTTATCAGCAGTATTGTTAAAACAATTAAATCCTGTAAGACCAGTCCATTTCTAACAGATGCCAACACCCTCTATGCCGGAACACGCAGCAATAGTATCTCCCACATAAAGGTGGCCATTGAAAACGGGTTTGCCTATTCATCAATGGATGCCACCCCCATTGTCATTGCCGATGGTTTGAGAGGGAAAAGTGAAACCAAGATAAAAGTTGAGCAGAAACACTGCAAACATGTCTATATAGGTTCGGAAATCATCCATGCTGATGCCCTGGTTTCTGTGGCCCATTTTAAGGGGCATGAACTCTCCGGGTTTGGCGGCACCTTAAAAAACCTGGGTATGGGGTGCGCATCCCGGCGTGGAAAGCTTGAGCAGCACTCAAATGTCAGTCCCAAAATAAAACGTAAAACCTGCATTGGATGTGCTGAATGTGCTAAACATTGTCCGGCAAAGGCCATCACCCTGAAAGAGAAAAAGGCCTATTTGGATAAGGATCTGTGTATTGGGTGTGCTGAATGTATTGTACGATGTCCCACCGGATCCATTAATATCAACTGGAACCAGACCGTACCAATATTTTTGGAAAAGATGATGGAGTACACAATGGGCGTACTGCAAAACAAAAAGAAAAAATCCTTATTTATCAATTTTATCATGGATATTGCTCCTAAATGTGACTGCCTGCCTTACAATGAATCGCCCATTGTAAACAATATCGGTGTGGTGGCGTCAATGGATCCTGTGGCTATTGACCAGGCCAGCGCGGATCTTGTGAATAATGAAAAAGGGATAGCCGGAACCATTCTTGAAACCAACCTTCTACCCGGTGAAGACAAGTTTAAAGGGCTTTATCCTTCTGTGGACTGGGAACACCAGCTTGAATATGCTGAAAAACTGGGACTTGGCACCCGGAATTATACGCTCAAAAAAATTGAAACCCTTGTCTATAAGAAAAAGGGATAGGAATAAAAACCGATCTGTTTTTGTCATTATTTCAATGGAGCAATTTTCTAACCGTATCAATAT
>JAAEMC010000798.1 GCA_024225895.1 Desulfobacteraceae bacterium
AATCCGGGATCTGTGGATGAAACCGGCCCTGATATTACCCTTTGAAATAACAGAAGCATCAATGATTCCGTTTGTGACGAGGACATCTCCTTCCGCTTTAACGATACCGCCGTCAATTGTGCTTACAACAACATTGATAGCCTCAACCTGGAATCCGCTTTTTATGGTGCCTGAGATAAAGACATTTTTATCAAATTTGACATGTCCGGTTTTAAAATCCACATCGCCCTCAATAACATAGGAATCATTGACCCTGATTTCATTTACTGTATTGACTCTCGGATTGCCGCTGACCTCTGCATATACCTTTAATTCATCCTTTGAAATCCGGGCACCTTCTCCCCATTTCATCTCCTTATCCATGGGTGCAATATAGGGAACGGCATCACCATAAATACTGATTCCATCCTTTCCTTCCTGGGGTGGAATTTTTTCTGCAAGAAGATCCCCTTCGGCAACATAGGGTATCTCCCCTCTGTCCTTAAAATCAATGGATCCATCTTCCCCGATACTGCCGGCTTTTAGATGATCTGTCTCAAACATATAGATGATTTTTGCATCTGTTCCGTGTATGGGCGCCAAGCCGCTTGCTACTTCAAAAAGTTTATTTTTGTAGATATTGGTGCTGATAAAATGTTTTAATTGCAGATCATCCTTAATCCCATATATGATATCGTTTTTTTCCATATAATGTTTTAAATCCTTCAAGGAAAAGCTAGGCGTATAGGAATCTGTTTTAATGACAAATGCTTTTAAAAAATCTTGTTGAATAAAAAAAATAATTTCTTTTTCAGCGATTTCAGTCATCTTAGGCTTATTGGTATCTGTTTCGCCATAGCCGGGGCGGGATTGCTCAAAAGCGGTCTTCATTCCCATGCCGTCTTTTCTTGAAGCGGATTCTAATTTCTGTTTTTGAAGAATTAATTTGCGCTGCCTGTCGGAAATCATACCTGCCTCAACCAGCAAATCGCCTAAAAAGACTGCTTGTCCCTCTCGTTTCATGGTCTTTTGTTCATCAATAGCCAATTTAAGGTTGCTTTCATTTACAAAATCAAAATCAAGGCAAAGAGAGCCGAAACGGGTATCATTCTGGATTTGCGCAAATGAGATACAGGCGTTTTTCAGGTTGGAGATGTCTTTGGGGCGGACATATTTTTGGGACTGCATGATTTTGAGAACATCAATATCATCCCTATCCTCGTATTTTTCTAAATTCTGAGTTAATTTCTGAAAGTTCTTTTTGCTAAGATAATTTAGAAATAACGCGATTTTAGTAATCAATGCATTACGGCTGTTCATGCTTCCTTTATTTGTCTTATTTCTCGCCATGTTTACCCATCCTTTATTGCATTCTATTTTTCATAGGATAAATCGTCAAGGGAAAATTCAACAGGGAAAATTCAATACGAGCAACTTGGATGAAAAATTTGTTGACATCAAAATAAAATTCAGTATAATTAATTAAACTTTAAATATACTAAATTTGGTGAAAGTATGAAATATAAATTGGGTGCGCCTTTAAGAAATATACGAAATTCGAGAAATCAAACAATTAAAGAAGTGGCATCAAAAGCCGGTGTGAGTTCAAGTCTGCTTTCCCAGATTGAACGTAACAGGATTTCGCCGTCTTTGGATACTCTTTTTCAAATACTGGAAGTGTATGGGGTAGCGCCCAATAAGTTTTTCAAGGATTATGAAGTCAGTTCCCGGGTTGAGATTATAAAAAATAATAAACGCCAGGCGTATGAGCGAAAGGGATTTAAGTATGAAAAATTATGCGGCGTAAGCCAGGTTAAGGGGAAATATTCATTCAATGCGTTTTTCATGGAATTGGCTCCTGGAAATGAAAGAGGCAATTTTGAAGACGGCCATATCGGAAGGGAATTGGGTATCGTGGTGGCTGGAAAAGCCCAATTGATTTACGGTGAAGATACATATGAACTCAGCCGGGGGGATTCTGTATCTTTTTTTTCTCAAATACCTCATGTGCTCAGGAATAATTCAAGAGAAGTATTCCAGGCTTACTGGATTGTAACTCCGGCAGACGGAGAAGATTATTTCGGAGATAAAACTTAAGAAATTGGAGTATATTATGGGCCTTACAATTGCAGAAAAAATTTTTAAAGATCATTTAATTGATGAACCTTTTGGCGATGTCAGTGTTTTAAAACTGGACCGGGTTTTTTGCCATGAAATAACCACTCCAATTGCGATCCTTGATCTTATGGACCGGGGAAAAGACAGGGTGTTTGACCCGGATAAAATAAAAGCGGTCATTGATCATGTGACACCTGCTAAAGATTCAAAAACAGCAATGCAGGGTAAGATTTTAAGAGAATGGGCAAAACGGCATGGCATCAAAGATTTTTTTGATATCGGGCACAATGGTGTTTGCCATGCAATTTTTCCTGAGAAAGGATTTGTCCATCCCGGGTTTACGATCATTATGGGAGATTCTCATACATGTACCCATGGCGCTTTTGGAGCTTTTGCAGCCGGTGTGGGTACTACAGATCTTGAGGTGGGAATTTTAAAAGGAGTCTGTACCTTTAAGAAGCCGGACACCTATAAACTTGAAATAACAGGCACAAAACCTGCCGGAGTGTATGCCAAAGACATTATTTTAAAAATTATTCAAGAACTTACAGTCAACGGAGCCACAAATATGGTGATTGAATTTGCCGGTGAAGTCGTGGACAAGATGAGTATGGAAGAAAGAATGACCTTGTCAAATATGGCGGTTGAAGCAGGAGCAACCTGTGGTATATGTGCACCGGATATGACCACGGTTGAATATTTGTGGGAATTTATAAAAGATGATTATGCCGGGAAAAAAGAGGCACTGGAATCATTTTCAAGATACAAATCCGATCGGGATGCCCGATATGTAAAAGAAAAAACTATTGATGTCAGCAGGATGGAGCCGTTAACGACTTTCGGCCATAAACCGGATAATGTCAAGCCGGTTTCACAAATGGCAGGAACCAAGGTGGATCAAGTCTATATTGGTTCCTGTACAAATGGCCGGATCGAGGATTTAAGGGTTGCAGCCAAGGTTCTTAAAGGAAATAAAATTAATGAAAATGTTCGGGCCATTGTATCGCCGGCAACACCAAAAATATTCTCCCAGGCACTGGCTCAAGGGTTGATTAATATTTTTATGGACGCAGGTTTTTGTGTCACCAATCCCACATGCGGGGCCTGCCTAGGCATGAGTAACGGCGTACTTGCAGAGGGTGAAGTAGCAGCAGCCACGACTAATCGAAATTTTAACGGACGAATGGGTAAAGGTGGTATGGTTCATCTGATGAGTCCGGCCACTGCGGCTGCAACGGCAATAAAAGGTGAAATTGCCAATTCCGAAATGTTTACCCTCTAAGGAGAAATCAGTATGAAGAATTTTATAGGAAACGTATTATTTTTAGACCGGTCGGATATAAATACAGATGAGATTATACCGGCAAAATATTTGACCGAAAACGATAAAACTGCCTTAAAGCCGCACCTTTTGGAAGACTTGAAACTTCCGGGATTTGATTCTGCAAAAGACCTGGATGATAAACAAATTATTATCACAAAGGCGAATTTCGGATGCGGATCATCGCGGGAGCATGCCCCCTGGGCTCTTGAAGTGAATGGGATTCATGTGGTGATTGCCAAAAGTTTCGCCAGGATTTTCAGGCAGAATATGTTTAATTGCGGAATGCTTGCCATAGCACTTTCCGATGCAGATATCGAGATGATTGATAGTGAGTTTGCCCATACATCTACCAATGTTTCCATAGATGTTGAAAATGGTATTATTCACCTCTCATCAGAAGAAAAAGAATATAATATCGAATTTTCTATATCGGATTTTGATAAGGCGCTTATTAAGATCGGTGGATGGGTGGAGTATGCAGATCTGCACTATTAAACTCAAGTGAAGGATATTTGAATACGGGGAATCTGACCTTGGGGTAAAAATTGGGGTCAGTCACTTGGCCTCATCAAGTATTTTTCTTACCATTTCTCCAATTTCAGATTTCACAACCGGTTTCATTAAAAACCCTTTTAGCCCTAAAGATTTTGCTTTTTTGTCACTCATCCTTTCACTAAATCCGGTACAAATAATTATCGGGATGCCGGGCCTGATAGCGAGTAATTCCTTGGCAAGCATATCACCGGTCATATCAGGCATAGTCATGTCACAGATAACAAGGTCATAAGAGTCAGGGGCTGACCTGAATGCCTCTAACGCATCCAGGCTGCTGGTATATTCGCTGACAGTATAACCGATCCGTTCAAGTATTTGTTTTTCAAGTCGAGCAATAGAGACTTCATCATCAACTAAAAGTAGTCTCTCCGTGCCGGTTAGCCTATGTTCAGTCCTTTTTATTATTATCCTTGATGACTTAGATTTGCTGATCAAAGGCAGAAATACCTTAAAAGTTGTTCCTTTTTCAATTTCACTGTCAACCTTGATATCTCCTTTGTGCTCTTTCACAATACCGTAAACAACAGAAAGCCCAAGGCCTGTTCCTTTACCTTGCTCCTTGGTTGTATAATATGGCTCAAAAATTCTTTTCATCTCGGTGGGTTTAATACCAATACCCGTGTCTGAGACAGTAAGCACAGCATAGGAACCTTCTGCAAGCGATGTTCCTTGTAAATCATAATTATTGCAATCTTCCTGGGACAGCCCAACACTAATGAATCCACCAGAGGCTTCTATTGCGTGGTAAGCATTGGTAATCAAATTCATGGATACTTGATGGATATGGGTGGGATCTGCATTGACCATACAGCAATTTTGCTGAATATCCTGTTCGATTTTGATATCACTGGGAATGGTTGATCGAACTAATTTGAGTACTTCCTTTAAGACCTGCTGAACCCTCATAGGCATCATTTTGTGTTCATCCTGGCGGCTGAAGGCAAGTATCTGTTTAACTAATTCACTACCACGCTTTCCGGCCTTCAGAATTTCATTTGCATTTTCATATTCCAGACTATCAGGGGAAAGGTCTTCCAACAGCAGCTCAGACATTCCGACAATCGGGAACAGGATATTGTTAAAATCATGGGCTATTCCACCGGCAAGATTACCGATAGATTCAATTTTTTGGGCTTGTTGCAGCTGGATTTGAAGATCTGCTTTTTCTTTCTCAGCCTGCATGTGATCTGCCAGATCTGTAATTATACCACCAATGGAAAGGACTTTTTCCTGTCTGGAGTCAAGAATCGGGAAATAATTGGCATGGTAAAATATTTTTTCACCCTTTTGATTGATTCCCGAAGATTCCAAAGATATTGTTTGTTTTGATTCAATTATTTTTTGAGTTAATTCTCTGTGGTCTTCGTGTACCTTTGTATCCTCAAACAACTCAAGGATTGTTTTTCCGATATGTTCCTCAGCAGGTCTTCCATTCATTTTAGCCAAAGTTTCATTAATTGCCAAATATCTTATCGGGTCATTCGTATCCCAAATCAGCATGCCTATTGGTGAGTTTTGAAAAAATGAATCTAATCGTGCTTCACTCTCTTTTAATGATTTCTTGGCCTTTCGCTGGGCTAACGAAATGGCTACATTACCAGCCATGCGTTCGATGTGAGCTACAAAGTTAGGAGAAAAGAAATCTTTTTTGTGATCGTTAAACTGCAGTAGGCCTAATATCTCATTCCCTTCGCGCAATGGAGCCAGAAGGACAGACTCGTAGCCCTCGGCGTTACAACGGTTGCGTGTTCGCGCCTGGCGATCCTCCTCGGTTGTGCTTGCAAGAAGCTCAGTGGTACCATTGGAAATGAAGCTTCCATAAGCGGTGAAAAAATGTTTTTCTGCATCGAAACGTCCGCAGATGATGTTTCCGCACATGCATTCCAGCACTGGATTGCCTGTCTCGTCACGCAGCAGTTGTCCATCCAGATCATTCACGCATAAATGGGTTTCAGCCTTTACAAAATCATCGGAGAAGCCAATGGTCTCATAGTAGGGGAAATCATCTCCGTCACGTAAGCGGATGCCCACAGCCTCGCAATTTGACACTTCGTGCATGAAATTCAGCAAGGACCTCATCAGTCCACTATGACTGGTTTGGGTATTGAGGATTTCCAGCATGCGGATTGTGTTTTCTCGTTCGATCTCTGCCTGCTTGCGCTCGGTGATGTCTTCTCCAAGGGACTGGTAGACAACGGCCCGGCCCTTATCATCGAATAGAGCCCGGTTCGTCCATCTATGCCATCTGATCTTACCACCTGATGTGATTACCGGATGATCGTGTGATAGTGAGGGCGATTCTACCGTCAGTGCTTCGATGTTGCTCATCACTGTATTCCGGTCAGCTTCAGGAATAAGTGTGAGGAATGACGATCCGATTAATTCCTTGGATGTTTTATTAAAATAGCTGCAGTAGGCGTTATTTACGAAAACAATTTCGCCTTTAGGCAGAAATCGGCAGACCAGCACAGGGGTGTCCTCAACCACTTTTCGGTAGCATTCTTCGCTTTCGGCCATGGCTTTTTGTGCCTCAAAAAGGTCGGTGTCGTCCCGTACCGATTCAATGATGTGGGTAACCTTCCCCATTGTATTCTTTAAGGGTGATATCAAGACGTTGGCATGGAATCTGCTGTTGTCGGCAGTAAGGTGTTCATGATACAAATTGCAGGCTTCACCGGTTTTGAGCACGGTAGACAGTGGGCAGGTTTTACCTTGCTCATGGCAAGGCGTATCCAAGCCGTGCAATGTCTTGTAGCAGTGCCGGCCGATCGCCTCTTCACGCGTAAGTCTGTTTTTCTGTAAGGCCGTACGGTTGATGTCTGTGATACGGTATTCGTGATCGATTACCAGGATATTCTCGCGCATGCTGTTTATCAATTTGCGGTAGTAGTACTCTTTTTCCTGAAGTTCTGTTTGAGTATGCCGCAGATCAGAAATGTCACGGCAGGTGTACAAAACAGTACCGTTCTTGATCGAAACAAGCTTGACATTGACAAGCAAAATGTGCAGCACGCCTGATTTATCTTGAATGTGAACCTCCAGGTTCCTGAGTTCCCCTGAAGCCTCCAATTTGGTGCGATCATAAAAGTTTGACCCCAGCAAATTTTCAATGTTTTCAAAAGCGGATACTTCCTCGTGGGAATAGCCGAAGATCACTGTTACATTTGGGCAGATATATGTAAACCATCCGTCATCATCTGTTATGAAAATCGTATCTGAAATATTGGACAGCGTAATTCTGTGAAGTTCTTCTGACTCCCGTAACATCTTTTCTGCCTGCTTTGACTCCTCGAATAATGGCTTTTCAGACATGATACCCCTCCTTTCCTATCGGATTCTCGAAGGATTTGAATATTCGTATTGCCCTTTACTCAAAGGCTATGCAAAAAATGTAGCAGTATTTTTGAGAAAATAAGTTTGATCTAAAACAAATTGGTGTCTTTTTTGGCAGTACTACAAATTATCAAGATAGTTTAGTTTCTTTTTATTTTCCCAATAGATTCAGTATTCGAGAATGATACTGTAAAAAGTGAAATAATGCAAAAAGTACAACAGATTTTTTATACGGTTCACACTATTATTATATCCGGGATAATAGCACCCTAAAATTGCAAGCGCCTGTGACATGATTGGCAAATGGTGTTCTCAATATTTCACCAGAGGTTACTTTTGCAGATCCCTGAAATTGGGTAGTAATTTGTTTTAGTTTCAATATGTTAATTGCCATGGTCATGTTTTTTATCCAACGTTGTTTTAACTTCGTCCTCCGCTCCATTTGAGTCTTGTCTTCAATACTTTAAAATATGATTGTTCTTCAAATGAGATCATTTTGATAACATTGCGGCTCTTTTCAATAAAAATCCGGTCGCCGGGTTCGATTTCAATCATTTCCTGTCCATCAAAGGAGAGCACGATGTCAGTGGGATTTCCTTCAAACTGGATTTCAATTTTTGCCATATCTGGGATGATCAGGGGGCGGTTGGTCAGCGTAAAGGGACAGATGGGAGTTAGAATGATGGACGGCACCCAGGGATGGATCACAGGGCCTCCTGCAGCAAGAGAATAGGCGGTTGAGCCGGTGGGAGTGCCGACAATAAGTCCATCAGCTCTAAAGGTAGTCAGATATATTGAGTCAATATATACGGCACACGAAGCCAGGCGGGACAGAGCGGATTTATTGATCACCGCATCATTCAGAACATCTACACATTTGATATCCTTGTTATTTCGACGGACTATAATTTTCAGGCGGGTTCGCTCTTGAACCAAATATTTTTCATTTAACACCATGTCGAGGGCATTATCCAGGTTTTCCTCAGTGGTTTCAGCAAGAAACCCGACTTCTCCAAATTTGACACCCATGAGCGGAATGTCTTTGTCACCGATGAATCTGGCTGCAGTTAAAAAAGTGCCGTCACCGCCAAGAACGATGATACATAAAAGATCATCGGGCAGATGTTCGTGCAAAGAGTTCTGAATATCGATGATCACGCATTGCTCTTTTAATTTTTTGGCAAGCGCCTGTGCCTTTTGTTCGGCCTTAATATCATTTTTGACCACCAATCCTATTCTCTTAAAAGTCATCTTTAATTTCATAGCTCCAGTATTATGGCTTTCAAGCCTAATTAATGTGCCTGTGCCCAGTTAGCGCCTTCTCCAAAATTTACCAACAGCGGCACCTTAAGATCATAAACATTTTCCATTACATCCCTGGCAAGGTTGATTAACTCATCCTTTTCTTCCATAGGTGTTTCAAATATGATTTCATCATGAACGGACAACAGCATTTTTGAGGTCATATTGATTTCATTAAGAGCTTGATCCATATGGATCATAGCCAGTTTCATCAAGTCTGCGGCACTACCTTGGATCGGTGTGTTGACAGCAGCTCTTTCCGAAAAATTACGGACATTGACATTGGATGAATTAATGTCGTCAAGGCGGCGTTTCCTGCCTAATATTGTTGATACTTCCCGGGTTTTGCGGGTTTCTTTAATAGTGTCATCAATAAAGCGCTTTACTCCGGAATATCGTTTGAAATAATTATCAATATAAGAGGCAGCCATTTTTCGGCTGATATTCAATTCATTGGCCAGCCCGAACGCACTCATGCCGTAAACAATACCAAAGTTCACCGCTTTTGCCTGACTTCTTAAATCGTCGGTGATAAATTCCGGTAATACCTGAAAAATTTCCAGGGCTGTCCGGGAGTGTATGTCTTCTTCATTTTCGAATGCCTCAA
>JAAEMC010000799.1 GCA_024225895.1 Desulfobacteraceae bacterium
ATCACTCCAATTTCAAGCTGGAAAGCAAGCTCTAATAGCACATTCATCATCGAAACTGAAGATGATCCCAATGGTACTGCTATACTTTCCAATTTTCTTGTTGGTGCATGCTCAATCACGCAAAACCATTTTTCGAACATCCACTGGAAAGTTGGCCGTAATTCTATGGTTCACAATGTGTTTTCTGACATCATTTGGAAAACATACGGTGGCAGTCCTCATATTAGCGGCATCAAGTACAAAATATCTGGCAGTGGTGGCGGACGATTTTTTGGAATAACTACGAGATGGGGCAACCCTGGGGATCTTCCCTATGAACCAAGAGGCATTTTAGTCGAAAATACTACAGAACCACTTTACATCTATGGTGGTAGTGTCTGTACTGGCCAATACATTATGATGGAAGTCCAAAATTCCAAAAACGTTTTTATCTACCGTCCAGAATTTGAATCAGGAAGGAAAGTCTTAAGAGTCAATAACTCTGATAATGTAGCCCTTTTTGCATTC
>JAAEMC010000800.1 GCA_024225895.1 Desulfobacteraceae bacterium
CCAAAAATATTATTAATAAAAAACGCATGTAAGCCCGTATAAAAGATATTGACACTTCATAGACGACCGGTCTAATCAATATCCAGGCCGGTCTATACCAGATCACCTAATCACACTGAAAATATTTGATAATAGGAGATCCCCTATGAAATTAGAAGACCATCCAACCGTTAAATGGTTCCGCCAACAGGAAAATAAATCAGAATTATCCAATGTAATCCTTACCAAAAAGGAGCTTGAAAAACTGGTTTTTGAAGCCGGGGCAGATGATTTTGGAGTGGTGGGCATTGAGAACACGGCACTCACCCAAGAGAAAAATGATATCCTCACCCTGTATCCCAAAACCAAAGCCTTAATCAGTATTGTGATAAAACTTAACCCGGAAAACATCAAATGCGTGTCCCGTGATGTATCAGACCTGGAATTCTTCCAAGGTTATGAGAGTGTAAACCAGGTCACCAAAAAATTGATATGTCTGTTAAATAGTGCAGGTATTAATGCATTGAGTCCTGCAGCCGGATTCCCTATGAATATGGCCCAATGGCCTGGAAAAATGTGGTCCGTATCCCATAAAACCATTGCAGTGGCATCCGGAATGGGGCAAATAGGCCGTAACC
>JAAEMC010000801.1 GCA_024225895.1 Desulfobacteraceae bacterium
GCTCAGGGAAAAAGTACCTTATCGTGTTGTACAGGATGATAATATTCTTTTGGTTTATTTTGAAGCCTCTAATATCCAACCGCCTGTTTTTGAAAAGGCCAGAAAAAAGGTTGTATTAGAAGAAGAGGAACAAGTGGTCGCCCAAACAGAACAAAAAGCTGAGATCCCAACTGCCGAAACCTCCCCCAAAGAAAAGGAAGAAGTATCAAAGGAAAAAGAATCACTCAGCAAAATTGAAGTAGAACGCCGTGAAATAGAAGAAGAGATCTTCGGTCCCCCTAAATCTTATACCGGAGAAAAAATCAAGCTGGATTTTTACGATACTGATATTAAAAATGTATTCAGAATTCTAAGAAGCGTGGGTGATGTAAATTTTGCTATTGACAAGGATGTGGAGGGCAAGGTGACATTGACACTTGAGCATCCGGTGCCCTGGGACCAGGTCCTGGATTTAATATTAAAGATGAACAACCTGGGGATGAAGCAGGAAGGTAATATTGTCAGGATTGCTACTATTGATACACTAAAAGGAGAACAGCAGGAAAAACAGGATTTGATCAAAGCCAAATATAAATCAAGGGAACAGAAGAAAGCACTGACTCCCCTTGTAACGGAATATCTGCCCATCAACTATTCAGATGCAGACGGCGATATCAAACCGCATCTTGAAAAAGTACTGTCAGGGAGAGGGAAAATTTCAGTGGACAAACGCACCAATATTATCATCCTGACCGATACCCCCTCTGTGATTGAACAGGCAAAAGAGATAATCTACAGCCTGGATAAAGTGACCCCGCAGATCATGATCGAAGCAAAGATTGTCGAAGTCTCAAAAGATTTTGCAAGGTCTTTGGGTATCGGCTGGAGTATGAACAATGATCTTTCCCTCCAGGAAGACGGGGTTAAGGATGCGGAAATTTCAACCAATTATCCGGTAAGCAACGACCTTAATTTTATTAATCTCGCTTTTTATAGGATGTTTGGATCAGATCATCTGGCATTGGGTGCCCAATTGAGTGCATCAGAAAGCAAAGGAGATTTAAAGATAATTTCATCTCCTAAAATATTAACATTAGATAATAAGGAAGCCATGATCCGCCAAGGTCTGCAGTATCCCTATCTTGAACGGGATGATACGGGTGGTGCCACTGTAAAATTTAAAGACATTGATTTGAAACTGATTGTCACACCCCATGTGACCTTTGACCAACGGATTTCATTAAAGGTACAACTCTACAAAGATGACATTGACAGTTTTACCTCAGGCGTTCCGTCTCTTTCAACAAATACAGCTGAAACAGAGCTTTTGCTAAACGATAAAGATACGATTGTGATTGGCGGAATCGTTAAGAATTCATTTAACCAAGGCACTGCCGGTTTGCCATGGTTTTCTTCCCTGCCCGGCATAGGAAGACTTTTCAGGACAGATACTAAAGCCGATACTGTGAAAGAGCTTTTAATCTTTCTGACACCATCCATCATCCAACTGGAACAAAGAAGATCAACTTTGTCATCTGTTAATTAGTTACTGAACGAAGCCGCCCCCATTTTCTCAATTATACCAAATGTCACAAATAAATTTTTGTTAAAACAGAATTGAGATATCTCAGGCCGTTTGATTTAAATTTTTGAATTTATGAGGCATTTGGTTATTCAAAAAAAATCATTTTGGCAATCGCTATCTACGTTGGCAGTAAAATTTTAATCCTCAAAATACTTCAATGTATTCCTCCGGTTAAAAATCAACTGATCGCCTTGTATTTGACAAAACATTTATAGCGATTCCCAAAAATATGTTTTCGAAAAACAAAA
>JAAEMC010000802.1 GCA_024225895.1 Desulfobacteraceae bacterium
CCGGGACTACATTTATCATTGGTTCCCTTGCCATCAGCGGATTGCCGCCCTTTAACGGATTTGTCGGTGAGTTTTTCATATATATCGGCGGGTTTAAGGGAATAGCCCTTGAAAAGTCTGCTTTTGTCATGAGTATTATTGGTATTGTGAGCCTTGCTACAATCGGGGGGCTGGCACTGGCATGTTTTACCAGAGTGGTTGGAGTAGTTTTTCAAGGCGAGCCCAGGACCAAGGCTGCAGAAGGTGTTAATGAAAAAGGCGCGACCATGCTGACATCCATGACGATTCTGGCCGGTGCCTGTATTCTCATTGGTGTCTTTCCCAAGATGTTTATCTTGATGTGTACCAAAGCGGTCGGTGCAATAGGATTGCCCTATGGCCGGATTCCTTTGGAACCGTTCGAACAGATTGCGGGAAATATCACCTTTTCGGCACTGGTTTTTCTTGCGCTGCTGTTGTTGGTTATTGCCATTCGCTTTATTTTTTACCAGGGTAAAACTGTTACAAAGTCAGGCACCTGGGGATGCGGGTTTACCCAGCCAACGGTTAAGATGCAGTATACCGGGTCTTCATATGCCGCTTCCATGCTTGATTTTTTTGCGCCTGCCGCACCCTTAAACGAAGAACATCCTGAGATAAAAGGGAGGTTTCCTTTAAAAACCTATTACAGAAGTAATGTCAATGATATTGCAGAGCTTCACATGGGAACTATTATTGTCCGGCCTGTGTTATACCTGTTTGACCGTCTTAGATGGATACAACATGGAGATATTCACTTGTACATCGGATATATTTTACTGGCCATTATATTGTTATTATTTTTTATATAATTAAATTAAAATTGGGGAGAATTCATGATTGAATCGATTATCCTCTGGCTGCTTGCCATTCTTTTGGCACCGTTTTTTTCAGCAGTCATACTCAAAGTAAAGGCGTTTTTCGGTGGGAAAAAAGGACCACCGTTATTGATCAATTATTACACCCTGATCAAACTGTTGAAAAAAGGATCTGTTTACAGCAAGAGTACCACCGCTGTTTTTAAGCTTGGCCCTATTGTTTCTATGTGTACGGCCATTACTGTTCTCATGTTTCTGCCCATTGCCGGGCATGAACCGATTTTTTCTTTTAACGGGGATGTGATCTTTGTCCTGTATATCATGGGGCTTGGCCGGTTTTTTGTCATTGCCGCAGCTATGGATACAGCATCTCCCTTTGAGGGAATGGGTGCGGCAAGGGAAGCATATTTTCCTATTATCTGTGAAGCAGCCACATTCATGATTTTGATTTTTTTCTATCGGTTAACAGGTGAATTACAGCTGACGGCTTATTTTGCAGGAGGTAAAACTGCCGCTCTCTGGAGTATGGCGGGTGCGCCGTTATTGTTTGTTGTGATTGCATTTTTTATCATCCTTTTAACGGAAAACGCCCGGGTTCCTGTGGATGATCCTGCAACTCACCTGGAACTTACAATGATCCATGAAGTAATGGTACTGGACCACAGCGGCCCTGATTTTGCCCTCATCGAATTGGGATCTTTTTGCAAATTGTTTTTTTATTCTGCTATTCTCTCGCGGTTGATTTTCCCGTTTGACATGGGGATCAGTGCAATTACTTTTGGCTTGTTTATTTTAGGACTTGCCATAGTCTATATTGCCGTGGGTGTAACAGAGTCAGTAATTGCCCGGTACCGGATGGATAAAGTACCGCAGTTTGTCCTGACTTCCTTTGCCCTGGCCTTTTTTGCAACCATTATCACTTTGGAGTTCATTAAATGATACTACATCCGGTTGATACGGTTTTATCACTAATACTGTTGTCGGTTTTAGCTTCTTTTGGCGCCAGCCGGGTTCCCGTGCTGATAAAGATCATTGCGTTTCAAGGAATCGTGGTATCAATTGTGCCTTTTTTTATGGGCCATGATATAAGTGCCGGCGGAATGGTTTTTACCTTGGTAACATTATTAATTCGGGGCATTATCATTCCCCTGAGTATCTATATTGCCATAAAAAAAGTAGCCATCAGAAGAGAGGTCGAACCCATTGTCGGGTACCAGGCCTCCATATTCTGCGGTCTTGGATTCATTGTTGCCGCAGTATTTATCAGCCGTCAATTGAATATTCCGTCCGCAAGCAGCTCTACGCTATTATTTCCTGCGGCAGTCTCACTTTTACTGACTGGGATGTTTTTGTTAATGGCAAGGCGCAACGCCATTGCCATGGTTATCGGCTATATTATGATGGAGAACGGCATCTATCTTATTGGATCGACATTCTCCGTTCGCGCCCTTCACATTGTTGAATTCGGAATTCTGCTCGATGTGCTGGCCGGCGTCATGATCATGGCCATTATCTTTCAAAATATCAAACGCACGTTTGATGATGTAGATACGGCTTTACTGAGAACATTAAAAGAATAGGGGCTATTTCATGGTCGAACTTGTTTTTATAATTCCTTTTATTACGGGTATTATTGCTTTCTTCCTTCC
>JAAEMC010000803.1 GCA_024225895.1 Desulfobacteraceae bacterium
GGTTACGCTGTTTGCAATGGCAGTCTGCATCACCATAATTGCCCCAGCCTCCCACGCCAACACCATCTGGGGCTGGCAGATGGACAACCATAAGACCGACCAGAGTATGACATTTTCCAACGGCACCCAGGGGTGATTAACACATGCTCCCAATATTCGTAATGATATTATTCATATGGGTACACCTGGTGGCGAACAATATTGCTGACCAGTACATGGATGTTTGCCGCTACTATAAAGAACAGAACCGGCAGGCCGATCATGCCAGGATCACTCAGGTTGTCAAAGAAGCGTACAGAGCCCATGGGACAATCTATGCAGACTTTAATGATCTTAAAACCGATGCCGGTAATGAGCACCTTGATGGCGCGGACATTGATTCGAATATCGGCTATGCTGTCACCGGTGCTTTAGACGATGGCACATGGGAATTTCAACGGGTCGTGGTCTATGCCCAGAACCCCAGGTTCGGCCTGACAGATACGGATTTTCTCGGGGCAGACAACAACCGGCTGGGAACAGGCAGCTTTACCACGGCAGAATCCTGGCAGTGCAATGATAATAATTCTTTTGCCTGGATTATGGATACAAGACAAGAGAATCTAAAAAAAATTATTGCCACTCAAAAAAACCTTAAACAGACCATCACAAAATTTGTCCACTATTATAACGCCAATGGCGAGTTCCCCAGGGCAAAGCCGGGCGGAGCAGGAGATTTAACTGATGGAGAAACCATCACCATGAAAGAGCTGGCAAATTTTGCCGGCACTGCTGTGGAATGTGCCGGCAATTACCACTGGGAAGGGGTGCCCTTGTCTAGCCTGGATCTGTTCAGCCTCGATGGCAATGATATTGTGTTGACCTACATGAACGCCAATTATATCCGAATCGAAGTGGGTACAGGTGTCAATACGGCATCTGGTGATGAAATTGTTATCGCAAATTTTATAAATCTCAATTAAGGAGTAAGTCAAAATGGTCCTCAATTTTGATGTGAGCGTCAAGGACATTAAAGAAGAAAGAAAGCAGCAACGGGCAAAAGAATGGGGCTGGCTCAACCCGCCTGAAGATATCCTTGAGATTGCAGGACTGTCCTTGCGGCTGCAAACCATGAACAGAGAAGACGCCGTGGTTTACCTGGGTCTTTTGGACAAAGAAACCTGTCAGGCCATTTTGCCGAAAAAACCGGCCAGCAAGCCGGTGTTCCAGTTTTTGGGCCAGAGTGCCGGCCTCGGTACAGACAGCTTTGAACTGCAGCAGGTGCCGGCCCTTTATTATGGATATCCTGTATGCAAAACGCTGGCAAACCTTGTCCCGCACCCGGAACTGAATAAAGACAAGGATCTTTATCATGCCTGTGACCGGATGGATGCGGTTCTTATGCTTATTGACAACCATAAGCCTATTTTGTTCTTCCATTCCTATAAAAAACTGGATGAATTCAAAAGCAGGGGCAAAAGGTCCAAATACAACGACCCCATCTTGAATGCCCTTAAAAGGGTTAGGAATAAAAGCAGACGGGAAACGGATTTGCAGCTGGGTATCGCTTCTGCCCAGGAAATCAGCCTGATCATGCAAAAGAACCTGCCAACGGGTGAATTTATTAAAGAGGGAACCGATCAAACCAATGATAATATCTGGCATTATTATGATACACAGGAAGATCCGGCCCTAAAGAAGCTGGCCCGTCTTATCGATTATGCCGTTGCAGATGAGGTCACAGACCTTGCCATTGATCCGGAATACGATGGCACCGCCATTGTAATGTTCCGGCAATACGGTGACATGACCCGGCCGACCTACCAGGAAAGCAAAAGTAAAAAAAAGAAGCCGTTTTTTCTGAACCATGTGGAATATGAGAGCATCGTTAATTTTTTGATGAGGCAATCCAGGGCACACGAATCCGGCACCCGGTTAAAAAAACCAGCGGACGGGGCGTTTTTATACACCTCCCCTACGACATCATCCCAACGGACAGAGGTTCATATAAGGGCCAGCTTTATCCCCATTGATCTGGGATTAACCGCCTTTCAGACTATCTCTGTTTCTTTGCGGGTGCTGCCAAGAAAAAAGGGGGAGCAGATATCTTTGCAGAGTTTGAATATCGATCCTGAAATCATACATGCCATTAAAAATATCCTGGACAAAACCCAAGGCAAAATTATACTTGCCGGTCCCACAAGCTCCGGGAAAAGCACAACCATTGCCGGCATGATTACAGAACATGTTAAAATTTTCGGGACCACAAAAAAGAGGATCAGCATGGAGGATCCGGTGGAACGGTTCCTTCCCGATATTTTGCAGATTTCCATTCCACAGAACGAAAAATCAGCCTTTTCCGACATTATGAAAGCCTGTTTGCGTCATGATCCGGATCTCTTCTGGGTCGGTGAGATCAGGGATCCATTAACCGCAGAAACCAGTGTCCAGGCAGCCAACTCCGGCCATATGGTTTTAACCACGGTGCATGCTTCTGATGCGATTATGGCCTGGCGCAGGCTGCATATGTTGGTGGATGGAATCAAGCAGTTTGATCTTGTGGAATCCTTTTCAATGATCATTGGCCAGCGTCTTTTAAAAAGAGTGTGTTCCTGTGCCACAGGGCATCGAGCGTTAACAAAGGAAGAACAAAACCGGTTTGAAACCTACCAGGGATATCACAATCACAGTTATGATTTGCCGGCCAAGGTCATTGTTCCCAATAAAAACGGGTGCGGCAAATGCACGGACGGATTTGACGGCAGGGTCCCTGTCCTGGAAGTATTGCCGGTCACAAGGAAGGTGAAAAACTTGATGCTCAAGGAAGATTTCAACTATGAAGAAATCGCTGAATGCCGTATGAACACGCTTTTTGGATCCGCCCTTAAATTACTCAAACAAAATAAAGTAGAATTCGGGAGTATCTTCATATGATGACCTTAAAAGAGATAGAGTTTTCATCAGCAACCTTTGCCACTTTATATGGTGCAGATATCCCCATCCGCCAGATTGTAGACGGGATGGCAAAACGGCAACGCAAATACGCTGATGAATGGACACAGATCGCCAAGGCCGTAAACCACGGCGAACCTCTGTCTGACCATTTGAAAGACCTGTGGCCTGAAAGCCTGGTCCAGGCGGTCAAGGCAGGCGAAGTGTCCGGTGATTTCGGTAAAACATTTTTGCATATTGAAAGCTTGATGCATATGTTTTTAGAGGCCAAACAAAAGACCAAAAGACTGTATTACCCTGCGCTTATCGTAGGGGCAGGTATTGTGACCTTTATTTTTGTTATGGCATATGTCATGCCCGTTGTAAGGGACGTGATTGGTTTGCAAACCAAAGATACCGACGGCATGTCCAGAATGATATTCAGCCTGTCAGACCAGATCGCACATATTTTTGTCGGCAATGTCTATTTTTATTCTGTGGCCGCACTTGGGACAGCGATTATTACGTATGCCCTGATCAAAAATCCCGGCACAAAAACATGGCTGTTCAATGTGAGCCTTTCCATTCCTTATGTAAAGACACATTTAAAATCCATTTATTTTGGTGTGTGGGCATATTATGTCTCTCTTTTGAGTGCAGCCGGCATTGAACGGATCGGACAAACCCTCAAGCTTCCCATAGCGTCTTTGCCGGAGCGGTACCACGAAAGCGTGGATATTGTCGTAGAAGTCGCTAAAAGAAAAGGAATCAAGGCCAGCGTAGATGTTCAAAAAATGAATTCGGGCGATCCCAGACTTGAATGGCCAGAGTTTATTATCAATGCCTTTGAAATGGCGTATGATACCGGTCGATTGGACAAACAGATGAGAAAGGCCTCAAAGGCTTTAATGGCAGAAGGTTTCTGGGGATTGGATCTGTTTATCGGACGATTGATAACCGCATCAACTATTTTTGCCGCCGCCGTCGTCGGGATACCTGTATTCTGCTATTTTGCCCAGATGGGCTATGCGGTCCAAAAGCTGTCCACCTATCTTTGAAAAGTCTTTTTCAAGCCATTTAAAGGAAAAACCAATGAAACATACAATTTTATCCCTGATAATTCTGGCGGTAAGCGTTATTTGTATTTCTTCAAAAGCCCAGGCCAACACCATCTGGGGCTGGCAGATGGATAACCATAAGACCGACCAGTCCATGACATTTTCCAACGGCACCCAGGGGGTGATGAATCCCACAGCCCCGAACCTGAAAGAGCATGTTTGGTAAATCAATGAAAACCAAATTCCCAAACCGCAAATTGATCCGGTTATCAGGATACGATTATTCAAGATCCGGGGTCTATTTTATTACCCTTTGCACCCAAAGGCACAAGCGATTATTCAATGGTTTAAAACCATGACAACAAATGAATATATCCGTGGTGCCCAAATATCCGCTTCTAATGTGACTGTGGTAAATATGAACATGTATTTTTTGTCGATTTTTCAGGTGTATGCCGGAATCCAGCACCATTTATATTTAAACAATTTTGATATTCGATCCGACAATGGCAATTTAAATTTATATTTAAAGACACAGTATAGAAAAAATTATACGGGCAGTGCAACTGCGCAGCGGGATTACAGATACCGGATCAGCGGGATTGTCGCAGAATATTAAACAATCTCCCTCAAAAAGACATTGAGTATTTTACAAGGAATTTTACCCGGAGACTTGACAAGCTTTCTGGTCCTCACCAAGATCTCGTAGATGAACCCCGAATGTGAACCCAACTTCCAATCAAGGATGCCAATCATCCTGTTTAGGACACCCCCGTAGATTTAATATCTATTTTGGTTTTTTGAGCAAATTCGAATAATTTTGGAAGCCTTTTGCCACATCTTGTTTCTTGTATTGAAAATAAATTCGAATTTCGATAATATTTCCACAGAAAATAATTGAATTACAATCAATAAAGGACATGCCCATGAAAAAAGCTAATAAGCCTGTGGATCACATTGACAGCAAGATCATCAAGCTTCTCCAAAAGGACGGGCGCCTTTCCAATACGGACATTGCCAAAGAAATCAATCTGTCCGAAGGCACTGTCCGCACCCGCCTGAACCGGCTTATTAAAAACAGAATTATCCAGATCGTGGCGGTCAGCAACCCTATCAAGCTGGGGTTTAAAATTGTGGGACACTTGCGAATCCATGTGGAACCCAGCAAAATTGAGGATGTAATTGCGCACTTAAAACAAATAAAAGCTCTGTGGTATATCGTCCTGACCGCCGGCGGCGGCACAGGAATTGATGCGGAGTTTACCGTAAAGTCCCTGGATGAGCTTAATGATCTGATCTATAACAACCTCGGCCATATCGACGGTATTACCAATGTAGAAACCACGCTGACACTTGATTTTATCAAACGCAAATATGACTGGGGAACCGCACTTGAAGAAAAATAACATCCCGGTAATTAAGGAAGGGGTCCGCTAACAAGACCCGGTTCCAACGAATGGTCAGACATCCGGATCTGCCTTATAATCCTGCAATTGCTATTCAAATGAAACAATCTTTTAATACCCCCTGTAATTCCGGACTACCTTTTGCAACGGTACCAGATGTTTTTCATATAATTTCCAGCGGAAGACCGAATCCCTGTAAATAGGTTGGCGAACCTGTTCTGCACTGGCGGTTGAAACCTTTCTTCTGGTTTTGAAAAAAGTAAGGCAGGAGTCATCCCACTCCAGTCCGCAGAATTCCAAAAGCCTTCTGGTTTCCTTTTCCTGGTTGGAAACCATGTTTTCGTACTTAATATCCACCACAAAACCGGGCAACACCCTTTGCCAATGGGCCATTAAATCATTGTAATAATGATAGAACCGCCCCAGTTCCTCCATATCATATGCATATGGGTGGACTACTTGTTGTGAACTCACGCCGGGAAACAGATGTTTAAAAATGGAAAAGCAGGTATCCATGGGTTCCCGGACACAATGAATCACTTTGGCATTGGGCAGTATGGTTTTAATAAAGCCTATCTGCAAATAGTTTTGAGGCATTTTGTCGGTGATGAACGCCGCTTCTTTCCCAACCGCTCTTAAGCTTTCCAGGTACTTTCGGCCGGCCTGGTTCAATTGCTTTTTGTTTTCTGAAATCGAATTTGGATCATTTTTGCTGATCTCGAGCAAGGAAAACTGCCCCACACAATGGGTGAGATTCTCCAGCTCACCTGCCCCGAAAACAAGATGATGGCTTGCAAGGATCTGCTCCACAAGTGTGGTGCCGGATCTGGGCATCCCTACGATAAAAACAGGGGTTTTATCCTGGATACCGCAATCCCCGTATATGGAAAAAAAATCAGGGGTAAAGACTTGTTTTATTTTATTGAACAGCGCGAGGTCCTGCGAACTGTTA
>JAAEMC010000804.1 GCA_024225895.1 Desulfobacteraceae bacterium
GTTTTGTGATTGCAGATGTTTCAGGCAAGGGGGTCACCGCTGCAATGTTCATGGGGGTCAGCCGCACACTTCTCAGATTCACCGCTCTCCAGGGCCTGTCCGCAGACAAGGTGTTATCCCATGTGAACGACCTGCTGTGTGTGGATAACGAGATCTGCATGTTTGTTACGGTGATCTACGGGGTGCTGAACATCAAAACCGGCGAGCTTTCCTACGCCAACGGAGGTCACAACCCACCGGTGCGCAAAAAGGCCGGCAGCCCCATCGAGATTTTACCCAGAACCAAAGGAATTGCCCTGGGGATTATGGATGACTCGGATTTTGAGCAGGGACAGGCCAGGCTTGAACCCGGAGACCTGCTTTACCTGTACACCGACGGTATGCCGGATGCCGAGAATGAAGCCCATGTGTTTTTCTCAGAAGACCGGCTCATGGACGAACTTGGAAAAATGGAAGAAAATACCCCTGAATTTGTTGTTAACCGTACCTATAAAATAGTGACTGACCATGTGGCTGCCGGACCCCAGTTTGACGATATGACCCAGCTTGCCATTCAGTTTCAGCCCAAAGAATAAATAAAGGAAATTATTATGGCTGTTGAACATGAAATTTTGAACCAAACTGATCTGATTTTTTTAAACGGACGTATTGACGCCCGGTCCGCCCCTGGTGTCAATGAGGAAATCGGTAAGATACTTGATGCGGGCAAAAACAAAATGCTCATCAACTTCAAAGGTCTTGAGTATATTTCCAGTGCAGGGCTCAGGGTGTTAATCACCGTTGCCAAAAAAACCAAAGCCTTGGGCAAGGATCTTGTCCTGTGCAGCCTTGATGAAAAGATATACGAAGTGTTTGATATATCCGGATTTACTGCTATTTTTAAAATTTTCGAGACCCAGGAAGATGCCCTGGCCGCATTGGAAGCCTGAGGCCGTTACTTTTTTTATAGGCGAAGGCGACAGTTCTTCGCCGCAGCCTGAGGAGGTAGGCCTTGAACAAGACACTGGTCCTTTCTGCGACCCTGGAGAACCTGGGAACCCTGATGAGCCACGGCCGTGATGCGGCCGTGGCCTGCGGTATGGATGCAAAAGCCATTCACCAGGTCGAGCTGGCCCTGGAAGAGGTTTTGGTAAATGTGATTAACTATGCCTATGACCAGTCCCAAGATCAGGACCAGTCCACCGTACTATCTAAAATCGGCGATATTGAACTGGACTGCAGCTGTACCAGCAATACATTAACCATCACAGTGGCAGATCAGGGCCCTGCCTTCAATCCCCTTGATCAGCCGGATCCGGATACCACCCTTTCCGTGGAAGAACGAACTGTCGGGGGACTGGGTATTTTTTTGACCAAACAGATGATGGACACTGTCACGTATGAAAATAGCCGGGGCAAAAACATCCTGACCCTGGTCAAACACTTCAAAGAGTAGACAGGTGACCTGTTCCAAATCAATGAACTTGAAATTAGTTGAATAAAGCTGTTTAACGTAAATACAGTGTCTCTTAGACCTGAATAAATTCCCTGAAAAGGAATTTTCGCCTAGCAATATCGAAAGGAGTCAACATTAATTTTCACAAGGTGGGTGGGCAGCAAAAATAGACATAGTCCGCAGTGAGAAATCTTAAAGATACCGGTACAATCAAAACCGGTCTCCGATAAAAGTTGAAGACATAATCATGCAAGTATCGTTGATGTTTACGAATAATTAATTTCCATGCATACAAGTTTAAAATCTTAATAAAATGGAAAATTTTCCAAAAAAATACATGTGGTACCAGAAGATATTTGAATAAAACAACCATATGAATATATCTTTTGCCGATTAATTAATTGTTAATTTTAATTATAATTACTATATTGCTTGACAATCACTGATATTCTTATCTATAGCTATGACGACTCTGGTTTGTCAAACCACAAAGTTTTGTAAATATTTAAGGTGCATATTCTCCAATAGAATTTAAAGTACTCTTAAGTTTAAACTAATTTTTTTATATTTTTTGTACAGGAGATTACCAGTATGGCTACAGGTACCGTGAAATGGTTTAATGACTCAAAAGGTTTTGGATTTATCGAACAAGATGATGGAGGAAAAGATGTCTTCGTTCATCACTCAGCTATCAATTCAACAGGTTTCAAATCCCTGAATGAAGGGGATCGTGTTTCATTTGATGTTGAAGAAGGACAAAAAGGTCCTGCAGCAACAAATGTAACTGTTCTATAGCTAACCATTTGATCAGCTAAAAACTCCTGAACGGGAAACCGTTCAGGAACTTTCTTATTTTCACATATCCCATTCATTGGTATATGGATAGGATTGGTAGTTTGATTTCATTGATGATGCATTCTCCAGTAAAATTTGGATTTCGTTTCTTAAAACAAATTTGCATTTTACAGCAATATATACTATTATTATATTCATACCATTGACCTGAATCACATGTGGGATAAATGTGTTCCGCCCCAATTCCCATAAAAGGCTCTTGGTCAAATACAATCAAATAAATATTAACTTAATTAGTTGAGAAATCTCTTTCGCTTTTGGGCAGTTTTTTTCTGTAAAGGTTGGATTTTAACTTTTTTAATATACAGGATGGAAATATGGAAAAATGCGAATGGAAATTTATTGATGA
>JAAEMC010000805.1 GCA_024225895.1 Desulfobacteraceae bacterium
TTGTTGTGTTTGCCAACACAGACAAAGCAAAGACTCTGATCAAGGTTTTTGACGAAAGGATGGGAACGCTTGCCCAATCCGGTGAGATTGAGGCCATCTATAAAAAATGGGGATTCGGCCCGGAAAAATTCGGAAAAGACAGGTATTAAAGAATATATAAAAAGACCGGGCCCGGCACAACTTACCGGGCCCGGACATGCTAAAAGCCTTTTTCAAATAGCAACGAACTCAAATTATACAGTGAATTGGTCAATTCGTTTGCCCAGGGCTTCGGCAAGCTTTGACAATTCAAATGCGCTTTTTTTCATTTGCTCACTGTTGGAATTCATTTCGTCGGATGAGTTACTGACCTGCTGAATTGATTCAGTGATTTCCCTGGAAACCGACGAGCTTTGGCTCACTTTTTCATTCACATCCGTGATCCCTTCAAATACGTGAGAGGCATTCTGGGAAATATCCTTGGTGGCAATGGATTGTTCTTCAATGGCAGATGCAATGCTGTGAACAATCTGATTGACTTCAAGGGCAATGTTGGAAATCTCCTTGATCACAACAACGGAACTGGATACGGTATTTTGAATTTCATCAATCTGGGTTTGAATATCCAGGGTGGCGGCAGAGGTCTGTTTGGACAATTCTTTGATTTCACTGGCCACAACAGCAAAACCTTTACCGGCATCCCCTGCCCTTGCTGCTTCAATGGTTGCATTCAAAGAGAGTAAATCCGTCTGTTCAGAAATCTCCCGGATGGTTTCAGTGACATGGCCAATGGCACTGGCCATCTCTTCGAGCCGAGTCATCTGGGTGGCCGCACTTTCGGATTTGGATACTGCATTGTCGGCAATATTCTTTGCAGTCTCCGTATTTTGAGCGATTTCATTGATGGTGGCAGTCATCTCTTCTACTGCCGTCACAACAGAGTTGGTATTTTCAGACGAATTTTCCATGGCAGAAGATACCGAATCCATATTGGAACTCATCTGTTCTGCTGCGGCTGCTACGACATTTGATTTTTCCTTGTTATTGGACGCGCCCGAAGATACGTGGTCTGAAAGAGACGACAAATCTGTTGAAGAATTATTCAGGGTTTCAATGTCCTCTTTTATCTTTTTAACCATCTCCCTTAAATTCAGGCTCATTGTGTTCATGGCCCGTACCATGATACCAAGCTCATCCCTGTTTTTTATATCAAGTGCATTTAAAAAATTGCCCTGGGAGATTTCACTGACATGATTCACGGTCTGTTTTAAGGGTTTTGTAATAGACCTTGTTATAAAAAAGGCCATGACAATAATTAGAACAATAGCTGTAAAACCAATGGTCAAAAATACCTTTTTAATGGTACCGGACAAGTGATTGGCGATATCAGCCATCACCGCATGGAAATCAACCAGGCGTTTTGGCATAACAACTACAATCTCAGTTATCTTTCGGACAATCTCCTGCTTTTTTTCCTTGTCTTGTGTTTTCACATATTCATTGCCCAGTTTCTGCCATTCGGTCGTCAGGCTGTGGGTGATGTCCGTCATCTCGACAAGCTGGACCACCAAAGGATTACCCATCAACGTTTTCATAAGTCCTGCAACAGCATCCTGGCCCGGCCTTGTTTCATGGGTTTTCTGAAATTCAATTACCGCATCTTTCACCGACAGCCCTTTTTCCACCACCCGGTACATATCGCCGATGGTGCCGTCGCGATGACGGATCACGCTCATGGTCTGATCAAAGGTATCAAAAAAGTTTTTATCTCCGGTCACAACAAATTTTTCAAAATCATATTTCGCATTTCCGCAAAGCACTTCGTATTCAAATGCAGCATTGGTAATCGTACTGACCTGGGAAATCTTTCCAAAAAAAGAAAAACTGATAAAGACCAGGAAACTAACCGCTGCAATGGACAACGCAATCATGATAGTAATTTTCTTTGCCACTGAATTCGTCAAAAAACCCATCTTCTCCATTCCTTTCTTTTTTTGTGTCAATCTTGGTTTTTGCCCCAATTTCTGCAAAATTGGGTTTGGCGTGTTTGTATAAATTAAAAGTTATTCAGTACACTTTAAAATATTCCTATTAAAAATGCAACTTTGCTGTCCACCACCCAGGGTAAACGCATGTAACACTGGCATGAATTTTGATTTTATTAATTTTCGGATAACGTAAAACATTTGGTACAAATGTTATACGGGTACTAATGCAAAGCCAAGACTTTTGTGGAAAAGTTACATGCGTTAGCCTTGGCACCATCAAGGTGTCAGATACAAGGCGCCAAGGCGTGACGACTAAAGGCGTATAAGTCATACTCCGCTAAGGAGGAGCAAACGCAGGCAACGCGGCAGGTGACGCCTTGATGGTGGATCAGGGGATCCAATTAGATGACACATACTTATATATGTGATAAAACCAATGTAATTTTTATTTGACCAATTAATTTTAAGAAAAAAGAATAATTAAAATGAATAGATATGTATGCGGTCCATGCGGTTATGTGTATGACCCTGAAGAAGGCGATCCAGACAACGGTATTGATCCGGGAACTGCTTTTGATGATCTTCCGGATGACTGGACATGTCCTATCTGCGGTACAGCAAAAGAAGACTTTGAAAAAGAATAAACCTGGGATGTCTTATCATCCTTACCAGGTAAAACTTTTTTACCCGGTATTCATATTGGGAATATAATAATCATGGCTCTTTCCGTTGTCGATCTCTATACCAAGATTTTACCAAAAACCAATTGCAAGGATTGTGGTTTTGCAACCTGTCTTGCCTTTGCCGGAATGGTGGTTTCTGAAAAGCATCCGCTGGAAAACTGTCCTCATATCAAGCCGGATATGCTTAAGGACGCCCAAAAAGAACTTGAAGAGCAATACAAGGCAGGAAAATGGTTAAAAAAGGACATGGCTGCCGAGGCATTGCAATGGGCAAAGGAAAAGGCGTGCACCACAGATCTTAAAAGTATCAATAAAAGGATCGGCGGAAAGATGATTGATGAAAACGGCAAAAAAACAATCGCCCTTCCCTATTTTCATTCACACATCCTCATCACCGCAGAAAAAATTATAGATAGCAATGGGAAAGAACTGACCCGAAATGAACAGACTTTTGTCTATATCCACATGGCAAAGGGCGGCAGTAGCACTCCCACAGGTCGTATGAAGAGCTTCAAGGAGTTTCCCAATACCGTTTCCAAGATCAAATCCATGAATAACAGCGTTGAAAAGCCTTTAAAAAACAAGTTTGGCAGCCGCCTGAACCAATTGGAACAGGCCTGTATTGCAGCAGGCGCAATAAATGTAAAAACCGAATATGATTCCCCTGATCTGGCTTATTTATTTCAGGCATTTCCCATGGTCCCGGTTGTTCTGATTTTCTGGGACGCAGAAGAAGGATTTGAAGAAGATATAAAACTCTTGTTTGATGAAACTGCCCTGGATCACCTGGATGTTGAAGCCATCATGTTCTTAAGCGAACATATTGGTAACATGCTGATCAATGCTGATTAGGCATAATGGCTGATTCTTACCAATTGAAATTTAATCAAACCAGTCCCTTTGCATTATACCGGAGTGCCAAGTCTCTGGTTCTCTGGTCTGACAGTGATCAACTATTGGGTAAATTCAAGGGCTTCACATGCAAAAAAAGTTACTTTTACGGAGAAGACAATCAGAACATGCCAATTCTAAAAGAACTTGATTTTGCCTAAAAATAAGGTTTTAAAGTGAATATAAATAAAATTCAAACCAAAAGCGTCATTACAAAATCCAATCTTCCTGATGCTGATTTTGTTATCAATCCTTATATCGGGTGCACACATTCCTGTATTTATTGTTATGCACGTTTTATGAAGCGATTTACCGGGCATCAAGAAAAATGGGGACAGTTCCTTGATATCAAGCTAAACAGCAGTGAAACCATACCAAAAAACAGTAAAAAGATTAAAAACAAATCCGTTTTCATCTCATCTGTTACAGATCCCTATCTGCATCTTGAAAAAAAATACAAAATCACACGAAAAATCTTAAAAAAAATACTGCCCCTGGAACCCAATCTGAGCATTCAGACCAAGTCATCCCTTATTGTAAGGGATATAGATATCTTAAAAGAATTTGCCAATTGCCGGGTGGGCATGACGATTACAACGTTGAATGATGCAATCAGAAAACAAGTTGAGCCAAACACCGCTCCTATTGAACAAAGATTAGCAGCTCTGAAAAAATTGAAACAAAGCGGTATAAGCACCTATATTTTTATCGGTCCGATATTGCCTTTTATAACAGATTGGAAAAAGATCGTGGAAAACACAAAAGAGATTGCAGACAGCTACATGTTTGAAAATCTGAATATGCATGGTACCATCTCACATGATATTTACACCTGGATTAAAAGAGACCATGACCATCTGCTGGATAAATACGCAAGTCTTTCCAAAAATAAAGCAGCCTTTTGGAATGACATGGAAATTGAAATCAATGAATTCTGCACGAATCAAAATATTGATTTTAAACTCTATTTTGATCACAAAAAACAACGCAAGCGATAAGCTGTAGTGGTTTTCCGGTCACAGCTCCCGCAGATCAAATTCAAACACATCTGAAATATTCAACTCCATCATTTTCAAACTTGCAAGAGCCCTTTTTGAATTTTGTTTTATGGCAGGAAAATCTTTGCCCAAGGTTTCCAACTGCCTGAGTATCTTTTTAATTTCCACTATGCTCTCATGGATGGCAATCAGATTGTGATCCGTACCCTTCATTGCTTTGCTTCCTTTTTTTTACTTTTTTCTTAAATCTTTAAACCGCTTTGCCTTGATTTCGTATCTTTGCAGGTGTCCGTAATCATAATACTCGATTCTGTACCCCAGGTTGGTCTTCAAGCGCAGCTGATCTTTTAGAACATTTTCCACGGCAGCCTTTGATGTTCCCGGCATCAATTCCACTTTCAGCTTAATTCTGTCCACATCTCCCTGCTTATCCACGATGACTTCAAATTCGTCGCCAAGCCCATCAATTGAACGGACCACTTCTTCAATGGCGGCAGGAGAAAGCAACACCCCTTTTACTTTGGTAATGTCATCTGCCCGGCCGATTACGCCTCCCTTGATCAGGCGGAATGTCCTGCCGCAGGAACAAGGTTCGCTGTCCCATTGGATCACATCTTTGGAATCAAACCGGATGCAGGGCTGGGCAATCCTGTCCAGGGCCGTAATCACCATTTTACCTTTCTTGCCTGGCTCTTCAATAATGCGGCCGGTTTTTATATCTTCTATTTCTACTAAAAACATGGCCTCATTCACATGCATGCCATGTGGTTGATCCGTGCATTCATAGGACCAGGCACCGATTTCAGTTGCCCCGGAATGATCATACACCTTAGCGCCAAAGGCTTCTTCCATGCGTTTTTTGGTGCTGGTAATACCAGCGCCTGGTTCTCCTGCGCAGGTAATTTTATTAATGGCAAGGGTTGCAGGATCAATTCCCATCTGATGTCTGGCCACATCTGCCATGCGCAGCACATAGGTGGGGGTGGCCATCATTGCAGTGGCCTGTAATTCTTGGATTTTCAAAATACGGGCCTGGGTATCCAGCACTCCGCCGGGCACCACTTCGCAGCCCAATTTCTCTGCCGCATAATGTCCGGCCCAGAAAGCCACAAAAATATTATATCCAAAGGGCACAAAAACTCTGTCCCTGGGTCTGTAACCCTGGGCCCACAGGATAAAAGACCAACACTCAGACCACCATTCCCAATCCTGCCAGGTATCTGGCTGATAAACAGGCTGGCCGGTGGTACCGCTGGTCTGACGGAAGGCAGAGACTTCTTCTAGGGGTACACACAAAGCATCCCCGTAAGGAAACGGATCTTTATTCTGAATATCTCGCATCATGGATTTCTCCACCTTGGGTATCTTTTGAATATCTTCAAATGACTTTATATGATCCGGAGTAATACCTGCCTTGTCATACAGATCTTTATGGAACTTGGAATGCCCGTACGCCCATATAAAAATTCGTTTAAATTTTTTAAACTGCAATTGCTTAAGTTTTTCTTGGGGCAGGGTCTCCAATACAGGGTTCCAGTATGGTTGGCCTGTCATATTTCATTTCCTTTTGAAATATCGGGAAAAGCGGTGACCCCTGATTTCTTACAAGGAGGTCAGCCAAAGAAATTTAAGGGTTTACCGCCATCCCGAACCTGGTTTAAAATCTTAAAATGTTTTAAACTACTGGTTTTCTGCAAGACTCTTCTTTACGAAATCCACAATCTCTTTACCGTCAAAACCCTTTTTATTCATTTTTTGAAAATATGCATCAAAGACCGGAGTCATTGCCTGCTGCCATTTTGCAGCTTCTGCGGTATCAAGCTCGATCACCGTATGCCCAAGCGACCTAACATAATCCAGTCCGATCTTGTCACTGGAATCCCAGGCCTTACCATGTTTTATGATCCATTCAGCATTTATTTTTTGAATAATTTTTTGAATATTATTGGGTAAGGATGCCCACTTATCGTTATTCATAACCACGAAAAATGAGGACGTATAAGCAATGGTATTGCAGTTAGTCACATATTTGATGACCTCTCCCATACGCCAACCTTTGTTGACCTCAATGGGGTAAAGGGCACCGCTGACAATATTTTTTTGCAAGCTCTGGTAAAGCTCAGGCATGGGCAATGAGACAGGAGTTCCTCCCAAAGCCTTGACAATGAGCGCACTGGTGCCATGTCCCCGAAGCTTCATGCCTTTGATATCTGCCATGGTTTTCACAGGTTTGTTGTTGGTATGAAGTATGCCCGGACCATGGGAGTGCAGGTACATAACCGTGGTGTCGGAAAGTTCCTTTGGTTTGAATTTATTGTAGACATCATTGACCACCTTCGTGGCTGTCACGCCGCTTTTGTATCCCAACGGCAGATCAACCGCCTCCATCACAGGGAAACGACCGCGGGTATAAGCAAAAAGCGCCATACCAATATCGGACACCCCATTAACGACCCCATCATAGACTTGTTTTGACTTGGTCAAGCTCTGGCCGGGATAATATTCAACCACCACCTTGCTGTCTGTTCTTTTTTCAACCTCATCGCACCACCCTTGTGCCAGCTTGCTTTGGATATGGGTGGGCGGGAAAAAATTGGAATAGGTCAGTTTAATAGCCTTTGCCTGAACTGTACTGCTAAAAAACATGATCCCGATAATTAGAGAGATCCCGATGAAAAGCTTGTTTTCCTTCATTTTGTTTACCTCCTGAAAATAGTAAAAGTTAATCTGCAAAATTTTGGATAAATAAAGCTAACCCGGATATTGTTCACCTCCTTTTATTCGCTGAATAGCCGGTGGAACATCAGATCAAGGTTACACAATCAGTTTGTGGTTAAAATTATCTTCAACACTGCTTTTATATTATGGAAAAATGGGGAGGATCAATGGGGATATATAGGGTATAAATAGGGTATAAAATTTACCCACTGCGTTTTTGGATATTTTATATCCTTGCAGATGCAGCAGACATTGTCTATTTCATGGCCGCCAGAAACGTTCTTAAATGGATATCCTTTTTGGTGATACCCAGCTTTTTTCGGATGTTTTTCCTGTAAAATGCCACGGTCTGGGGAGAGAGATTTAGGATACCGGCGATTTCCTTTGAACTATGGCCATGCTTGACCAGGTTGGCCACCTGGATCTCAGACGGGGTGAGCTTTAAAAACTGCAAGGAAAGCCTATGCAAAAAAGGAGAAACCAAGTCATTTAAGGTGGATTCCATTACATCCAGACAGACCGCTTGTTTGTCGGAAAGTGCTGTTTCCCGTATTCGATCTATATATGGAAGTACAAGCTCTCTTACATTGATAAGCATCCTTTCTTTAAGATTATGCTTATCTTCTTCCCGTTTCTTTAACAATACCCGCAACGCTGTATTGGCCTCTTCTAAGTGCTCAGTTTTATTCTCAAGCGCTGCAGTCCGTTCTGCCACCTTAACTTCTAAAAGATCTTTCTCCTTTTTTTGTTTGGAGATATCAGTGATAACAGCAAAGCTGCCCTTGAAATTTCCCTGGTCATCAAAATATGGGGTCGGAGTCATCAGCGTGGTCAGCTTAGTGCCATTCTTTTTGGTCCAGGCAATTTCGTAAGGATTTTTCTCTCCTTTTTTTCTTTTTTTTAGCTGGTCTGCCAGAATTTTTTGGTTTTTCTCATCTAAAAACCGGGTGACTTTCACTCCAATGATCTCGTTTAGCGAACGTCCCCACATTTCACACAGCATTTTGTTGGCATAGGTGGTAACCTGGTGTTCGTTGATCTCGCTTAGACCATCCCCCATTGTTTCCACAACCGTCCTATACCTTTGCTCACTTGTATAAAGCGCCCTTGCCCGGTCAGGCTTTTTATCAGGATTGGATTCATTTTTTTTATGTATAGCTGCATTTGATTCATCTGTTTTATATTGTTGATCCATGGGACAGCACCTTTCACAGGGACAATTACTCTATTTTTTTGCCTGCGGTCTCTTCTATCTTTTGAACAATCCAATTTTTCAGGGCATTTTGATTCACCCTTTTTATAGCCTTGCGGATAAGCGACAGGTCCAGTTCCGCCCGGGCCATGGTTTTATGGCCGCCGGCAGATCCAAATTGACTGAATGCCTCTTTGGCAGTATTCCCGGCCCCTTTTCTCAAGCCGTCATTACGGATGATAATGATAAGCTTTTTTTCAAAAACACCGGATACGATGCTCCAGTTGACCTTGGCTGTGCGAAGGAAAAAATCTGCCACCATGACCAGTTCATCCGGCTTGGATCTGGTGCTGGCATGGAAAAATGCCCGATTGTTCAAAATAAAACGCTTTTTTATGGCCCGGCCTAAAAAATCCAAATCTTCCTGGGTTAAAAGAGCCCGTTCAACCTTTACCACGATATTCATGTCTGCATACTTGTACAAATGCTGAAATGCCCTGATATCATTCAAACATGCCTGGCGAGTGAAATCAGCTGTATCTGTCTTAATGCCCAGCATAAGCGCTGCAGCCAGTTTTTGTGACGGCTTGATTTTGGCAGATTTAAGATATTCGGTCAGGATGGTAGCATTGGCACCGTAATCCGGCCGAATATCTGAAAAACCGGCCTTGACAATAGAAAGGGGGTGATGATCGATGACCGCATCAAACTCAAATTCTTTAAAAATCTCGTTATGGTCCGGCTGGGAATCTACAATGACAAATTTATTGAAATCTTTGGATTGAATAGCTTCAAGAAATTGGATACCAGGCTCTGTCAATTCGATCATGGTCAGGTTGTCAGGCCGGGTAATGGGATTAAAATAGCCAATGGCTACTTCATTGACTTTTCGCCATAAAAGACGTTTTACAGCCATAGCACTTGCAATTGAATCAGGATCGGCGTTGATCACGATCAAAACTTTCGAACTGCCGTTGAAAAGGGCCAGGAACTTTTCTAATTTTTCCAGGTTGCTCATCTATCTCTTTCCATAATAACTACTGCAAAATAGCGTCAAAGTTATGAAAGAATACTCTGTTATAGAAAGGATTGCAAACCAGGAAAAAAAGAGGCTGGGTATTCATAAATATGGAAA
>JAAEMC010000806.1 GCA_024225895.1 Desulfobacteraceae bacterium
CCTGCTCCTGTGCGGTTTTTAGGTCCATGAGTTCCTGGCCAAGGGTTGTTGATGAGGATTTCGCGGTTACTTTGGCACCACCGCCGCCGCAGCCGATAAGGCTCGCGCCTAAAAATAGTCCCGTCAAAAGTATGGATATTGGTTTTTTCAATGATTTCAATTTTACCTCCATTTGTTGGATAAATTTTTCAAGATCGGAATACTCTATCGAAAAGCTGGATTTAGCTCAAGTTATATTAAATCGTATTTGACTTTTTATTCGAACATTTTTATTCTTTAGGATACAGAAACTTTTACGAAATCTTACCTTTTTTTACCGTGCATCATAAAATTTTTAAGGGGCTATACCATGAAAACCTGTTCTTGTTTTATGAATGGAAAGACCTGGTTCTTATTTCTTCTTTTAAGCGTCATGCTCTTGGTGAATACTGCAACGGCAAAAAATGTCAAAATCGCCATCGGTCTCGTCATCCCTCCCTATGTAATCAGGCAAAATAATTCAGGCATTGAAGTGGATATCATCAAGGAGGCTTTCAAGGCAAAGGGATATGCAGTCACTTTTTTGTATGTCCCTAATCTGAGAATTTCTTATATGCTGAAAGTCGGGCTGGTGGACGGTACTGTCCAGAATGCATCCTATAATGCCGCCACCGAAGTTGGAAAAGTTTTATACGAGACCGATACAATCATTAACTATCATAATTTTGCCATTACATTTGAAAATTACACCATTGCAACAATTGATGATCTTGCCGATAAGCGGGTAATTGCTTTTGTAAATGCAAAAAAGTATTTGGGGCCGGTTTACAAAGCCATGACAGACAAAAATAAGACTTATTATGAAAAATCCGAACAGAATCTGCATGTGGTCATGCTCTATAACAACCGGGTTGATGTGGTGATCTCGGATAAACGGATTTTCATGTATTGGAGGAACCAGGCCAGGAACAATGGCACCCTTTCTTCCAAAGACATGGAGCTGCCCCTGAAGTTCAATCCGATTTTCTCAAAGGCCCCCAGGGACTGCAAGTTTCTTGATAAAGGCAACCGAGATAATTTTAATGACGGGTTGAAAATTATCCTTGATAATGGTGTTTACGACGCGATTATTAAAAAGTATCAGGATTTGTAATGTCTCCAGAAACTAAAATTCCCTTTGTGAAAATTTGACTAAAGGTTTCTGCAAGTTCCCGGGTCGACATATTCCCTTTGGGATCAAACCAGCGATATGCCCAGCTGACCATCCCAAAAAAGGCAAAGGCACATGCCTTGGTATCAAGGTTACGCATTTTGCCGGTCTTTTTTAAAACATTTAACACCTTGGTTAATTGTGAAAGATATTCTTTTTGCTTTGTTTTTAACGCGTCTTGATGATCAGGGCTTAAGCAGCTTTGTTCATGGACCAAAAGTTTCATCTTGTCAAAATTAATGGCAGTCAGTGTGTGGACTTGCAGTATTTGGGCTAAAACCGTTTCAGGATCGGCATTCTTTTTTTCTATCTCTTCAATCAATGTCAACCCCGTGCTCATGGTTTCATCAAGGATTTGGTATAAAAGGTCTTCTTTGCTGTCAAAATAATAATAGATTGAGGCAGCACTGATTTTTCCTTCTTTAGCTATCCCCCGGATGGTGGTCCGGTCAAATCCGTTTTTGGCAAACACCCTGGCTGCGATTTCCCGGATATTCTCCCGCCGTAATTCTTTTTCCAAACCTTAAA
>JAAEMC010000807.1 GCA_024225895.1 Desulfobacteraceae bacterium
AAATGATTATGCCTGGCGATAATGCAACCATTAATGTGGAGCTTATTGCACCGATCGCAATGGAAAAAGAGCTTAGGTTCGCCATCCGAGAAGGTGGCCGTACCGTTGGTGCCGGCGTTGTCGGTGAAATTGTTGAATAAAGTTAGAAAGAGTTATCTATCATGTTGAAAACTAAAATTAGGATTCGGCTCAAAGCATATGATCATAAACTTCTTGATCAGTCCTCAGCAGACATTGTGGATACTGCCAGGAAGACAGGTGCCAGGATTGTTGGCCCGGTACCCCTCCCCACCAGAATAAACAAGTTTACTGTTTTGCGTTCCCCCCATGTAAATAAAAAGTCACGGGAGCAGTTTGAGATTAGAACGCACAAGAGGATGATGGATATTCTTGAACCGACACAACAGACAGTGGACGCTTTAATGAAATTAGATCTTTCACCAGGCGTGGATGTGGAAATAAAATTGTAGTTCAATAGCAGGAACAAATTATGAGTACATCATTACTTGGAAAAAAAATTGGTATGACCAGCGTGTTTTCATCTGACGGGAGGCTTGTTCCTGTTACCGTCCTTCAGGTCGGACCTTGTGTCGTAACTCAAGTAAAAACAGTCGAGACCGATGGGTATAACGCACTTCAGATGGGTTTTGAAGAGAAATCCATGGAAAAAGTGACCAAGCCCTTGGCAGGACACTTTAAGAAAGCTTCTGATAAAGGGTTTAAACATTTACGAGAGTTTAGAAGCGATAGTGTCGAAGATGTTGAACTGGGTACAACGATTGGAATAGATACATTTTCTGTAGGGGATAAAATCACTATTTCTGGTATTTCAAAAGGGCGCGGTTTTCAGGGAACCATTAAAAGACATGGTTTTTCCCGCGGCCCTGAAACCCATGGTAACCGAAACCACAGAAAACCGGGTTCTGTCGGAAACAGCGCTTGGCCAGGCAAAATTATCAAAGGTAAAAAAATGCCGGGTCACATGGGCGTCGACCGTAACACCGTTAAAAATCTTACCGTTATTGATATTAAGCAAGATGAAAATATCCTGTTGGTTAAAGGAGCCGTTCCAGGTTCCAAAACAGGGATTATAGAAGTAAAAAAGGTCGGATAAGTTATCGTTTAACCGGTCTTTCATAGACTAAAACGCGGCTATGGGTATTGCAACTACAATCGCAGTGATGCATAGCTGATCAAAATTAAGAGGAAGAAAATGGCTGCTGTAGATGTTTTGAACAGTACAGGCGAGAAAGTGTCTGAAACTCAGCTTCCAGATGAAATATTCAGTATACCTGTAAAGAAAAGCGTCCTCCATGAAGTTGTCAGATCCCAGCTCGCATCAAAACGAGAGGGGACTGCTGCGTGTAAAACCAGGGGGCAGGTATCAGGAAGTACAAAAAAACTTTTCAGGCAAAAAGGAACTGGTAATGCGCGAGCAGGTAGTGTCAAGTCTCCTTTGAGAAAAGGCGGTGGTGTGATTTTTGGTCCGAGCCTAAGATCATATGCCTACAATGTTCCTAAAAAGGTGAGGCGGCTTGCCTTGAAAATGGCTTTGAGCTGCAAGCTTGAAGACAAAACACTTTTTG
>JAAEMC010000808.1 GCA_024225895.1 Desulfobacteraceae bacterium
ATCGCCTCCCCCACAGAGGCCGCTGCCGTAGGTGTCGCAGGCGCCCTTATCAGCGCCGCCATTAATCGCAAGTTGAGCGGGTCCATGCTCAAAATATTTGATCAAAACCCTGATCTTTTAGAAAGGACATTGCACTTCTTACATCATCCTGCTCGCCATTGCCGTTATCAAACATCCCGGTACTGTGCCGGGTGCCTCGAAAATCAAATCTCAGGGTTGAAAATCCGGCTTCAAAAAAACTTTGGGCCAGGGTAAGGACCACAGGATTATCCATGTTCCCGCCATATAGTGGATGGGGATGAGTAATCACTACTGCATTTTTTGATCTATTTTTATTAAAAAGCCCGTCCAGGCTAATACTTCCGCAAGGAATCGTCACTTGTTTTTCCATGATATTTACCCATCTTCAATTATTAATCATTTATTTTCTTGTGTCTGATTTGATTATTAAGTAAATTCTATCCAATTTCAATTTGCAAAACACTGAAAAATATTTATAAAGGTTATTATTGTGAATATCAATTCAATTAAAGGTTACATTGAAAAAACATGGGATGATTCCGTCATCCCCGCCCTTAAAGAATGTATTAAAATCCCAGCCCTTTCCCCAATTTTTAATAAGGAGTGGGAAAGCTCTGGACTCTTGCTTGAAATCACAACCCTTGCCCGGAACTGGTGCCTTGATTTAGGTCTTAAAAACACCAATATACAAATAATCAATAACAAAAACAGAACCCCGGCACTTCTTATTGAAGTTGGTGCGTACCAAACAACTGACACAGACAGCATACTAATTTACGGACATTTGGATAAGCAGCCGGAATCCGTTGGATGGGATGAGAATAAAGGCCCTTGGACTCCGGTAATTGAAGATGACAAATTGTATGGCAGAGGTGGTGCAGATGATTGCTATGCAGTTTTCATGGCAATGACCGCCATCAAGGCCCTGCAGACCAATGACATCCCCCATAAAAAGTGTGTTCTTTTAATTGAAACCGCAGAAGAGAGCGGCAGTTTTGACCTGGAACATTACCTGGATACCTATCAAGATGCATTTGCCCAAACCGGTCTGATTATCTGCCTGGATTCAGGCTGCAAAGACTTTGAACGGCTCTGGCTGACGACCTCGTTGAGGGGTGCTGTTGTGGGGCAGCTAAAGATTCAAATCCTGAAGGAAAACATTCACTCAGGAAACTCGGGCATGGTGGCCTCCTCTTTTAGAATATTAAGGCAATTATTGGACAGGATTGAAGATGCAAAGACCGGCGAAATACGGATTGAAGAATTTCATACCCAGATTCCCACACATAGGCTGGAACAAATTAAAAAAACCGAAAAATTACTAAAACAAGCAGCAGCAGATGCTATCCCCCTGGTTCAAGGTGCTCGTCTTGCCTATGAGAATCCCTTCGAGCAAATCATCAGCTACACTTGGAAGCCAGCCCTGTCTTATACCGCTATTGAAGGCATGCCCTCATTTTCACAAGCAGGAAATGTGATCAGACCCACTACAAATATCTTGTTGTCCCTAAGAATTCCGCCAAACCTGAACCCGGAAAATGCCGTTAAAAAATTAAAGACCGTTCTTGAAAACGAACCGCCTTATGGCGCCCGTGTTTCTTTAGAGAATCTGGGTTACTTACCAGGCTGGGACATGCCTCAAATGCCCCTTTGGCTGGATGAAAAAATCGGACAGGCGGCAACAGACTTTTTTAATCACCCACTGGCTTATTCCGGTGAAGGCGGCTCCATTCCCTTTATGAGTCTTTTGGCAAAAAAATTCCCTAAAGCCCACTTCATGGTTACAGGCATATTAGGTCCGCGTTCCAATGCACACGGCCCCAATGAATTTATTCATATTCCCTATGCCAAAAAGTTAACCTGTGCCATTTCACAGATAATTCGTGCTTGATAAAACTTGATGTTTCTATGTTGATCTTCTTATTTTACGATCCAATTCAATTATAGAAGCTATCTTATAAAAAGAAAAAGGCGGGTAAAGAATACACCCGCCTTGTCAGTTTTTGATGGTTACCAATCTATTTTTTAGTGTTTTTCAGTGATGCCTTGATAAAATCCCGAAAAAGAGGATGGGGATTATTCGGCTTTGATTTGAATTCCGGATGGAATTGGCATCCTAAATACCAGGGGTGATCGGCAAGTTCCACAATTTCCACCAGTTCGTGGTCAGGTGAAGTTCCGCTGATGATCAGCCCGGCCTTAACCAGTTTTTCCTTGTATTTATTATTAAATTCAAATCTGTGTCTGTGTCTTTCAGAGATTTCTTCGACTTTGTAAGCACTCTTGGCAAAGGTATCCTGTATGAGCATGCAAGGATAAGCACCCAAACGCATGGTCCCCCCTTTATCAGATGATTCATCCCTTTTTTCTAGCTTTTTAGTCTGCTCGTCATACCACTCCTTCATCAGATAAATAACAGGATAAGGGGTATAGGGATCGAACTCTTCGCCATTGGCATCTTCCATATTGGCACAGTTTCTGGCGATTTCAATCACTGCCATGTGCATGCCTAAACATATTCCAAAATACGGCACCTTCTTTTCCCTGGCATACTTGGCTGCCAGGATTTTACCTTCGATACCCCTGGAACCAAACCCGCCTGGCACAAGGATTCCATCACTTTTGGACAGAACTTCTTCCACATTTTTATCTGTTAATGTGGTGGAATCCACAAACTGAAGATTCACCTTTGCCTCATTGTGAATACCCCCGTGGGTCAGGGCTTCATTCAAACTCTTATAGCTTTCGGTCAAATCCACATATTTGCCCACGATGGCGATATTGACTGTGAATCTGGGATTCCTGAATTTTTCAACCATCTCCTTCCACTCATCTAACCGGGGTGATCTGGCCCAGATGTTCAGCTTCTTTAAAATCTGGTCACCCAATCCCTCTTTATTATAAACCAAAGGAACTTCATATATATTATCCACGTCCTTTGCCGTAAATACGGATTCCGGCTCCACATTACAAAAAAGAGCAATCTTTGCCTTCAGCTCCTGTGTTAAATAGCTTTCTGTCCTGCACAAAAGAATATCGGGCTGAATACCAATGCTCCGAAGTTCCTTAACACTGTGCTGGGTGGGTTTGGTTTTGACTTCTCCGGCTGTTTTGATATATGGCACCAGCGTTAAATGAATATAAATCACATTGGAAGGACCGGCATCTGCCTTAAATTGCCGTATGGCTTCAAGGAAAGGCAATGATTCGATATCACCGATGGTCCCGCCGATTTCAACAATCACCACATCAGTGGAGTTTGAAACCAGGCGGATACTTTGTTTGATTTCATCGGTAATGTGGGGAATCACCTGAACAGTACCACCAAGATACTCTCCTTTTCGCTCCTTTGTGATGACCGAATAATAGATCTTGCCGGTGGTAAAATTATTATCCTTGCCAAGCTTGGCATTTGTAAATCTTTCATAATGACCCAAATCCAGATCGGTTTCAGCACCATCATCGGTTACAAACACTTCTCCATGCTGAAAGGGATTCATCGTTCCCGGATCAACATTAATATAGGGATCCAGCTTCTGAATGGTAACTGACAACCCCCTGCTTTCCAACAACAATCCGATTGCAGCAGATGCAAGACCTTTTCCTAAAGAGGAGAGTACCCCACCGGTAATGAAAATGTACTTGGTATTTTGAGCCATAGTTCCTCGCTTAATTAAGGTTATTCATACAATTGCTTAAATTCTTCTATGCTTTTATTCAAATCTTCAACCTGTTCCCTGGTTTCATCGTACGCATCGCTATTTGCATTGGGATAGAGTCTTGCAAGCCTTTCAACATCAAACAGGTCAGCAGACAAATTCCCATTCAACTCAAACGACCTCACATCAATCAGGGCAAAAAGCTGGTTGTCCAGAAAAATACTTATTTTCATGGGATACCAGGTCTTGCTGACCCGCTGCCAGTCCTGGTAAAAGAACTCAACAAACCATCCATTGTTTTCCAATACATACTTTACCGGAAAAAAAGTGTCTTTTTCAATCCACAGAGATGGAAAAGGCCGCCCCTTTTCAAATGGTTTTCCAATAACATAACAAATGGTATCATTGGTTCTTTCAAGAAAGATGTTGGTGGTTTCAACATTGGCCTGTTCCAAAATGAAGCGCAGGCTTTCATAATCCCTGTGCAGCAGGATATCTGTATAGGATTCAACTGGAAGTTTACCAGCAGTTACGGCGGTTCCGTCCATGACTTTCAAAATGTCAAAATTGGATTGAACATAAAAACTGGTGTGGCCATTTGAAATCACGTCTGAACGAAATTTTCCAGGGAATGAATACGAAAGCTTTTCTTCCATCTCGATTAGCGGAGCAGTTTCATCCTCGTAGTTCAACACTTTTTTTGTCTGGAATGCAACAATGCCAACCGGCTTTTTTATTTTATCCGTAATCAAAAATAAAAGATGCGGCGTTTGGGGAATAAACGCCGCAACCGTTGTGGACAACAGTATAAAAAAGGATGCTATAGTTATAAATAAAACAAAAGTTCGCATAAATCAGGGATCAGACAAAAAGACCTTCCGGGAAAGATGCACTGTCTGAGAGCTTCTCTTCAATCCTTATTAACTGATTATATTTTGAAACCCTGTCACTTCTTGACATGGAGCCTGTTTTAATTTGACCAGCATTAACTCCAACTGCAAGATCTGCAATAAAGAAATCTGAA
>JAAEMC010000809.1 GCA_024225895.1 Desulfobacteraceae bacterium
TCACCTCCTATGGCTGTGATTTTGTATTTCACCCGGTCAGGGAAGCGGTGGCTTTAAAAACAACTTCATTTTTTAACAAAGACACAACCCTTGAATTTAACGCGCCCCTTTATGGGGGGCCCGGTATGGATGCCCGTGATCCGTCATGGGTGCTGGCGGTTTATGAGGGTTTTACCCCAAAAACCTCTTTTCTTACCAGTCGTGACATTGCAAAGAAAACCCTCATCAACAATGCTTCTGTTGTCAGGATTCCTTTCAAGCGAGGATCTTTTTACCTTTTAGGCCCCCATCTTGAGCATCCCGGGTATGAGCAGGCCAACCAGTTTATTATCAATGCCATGATACTGGAAACGGCAATAGCGAAGGATCATGTTGTTTCAAATAATCCAGCCAAAGCCCATACCCCAACAGAAAAGATAACCGGAAAAAAGGCAAAGGCGCTGCTTTTATCCATAAGGCGGGAATTGAGCAATTCCAGGATTGTGGCTTCCAACCTGGAATTTTTACCTGTTCAGTGGCTGATCGGGCAAAAAACATATGAACCCCAAAAGGTGAGAGTCTATCTTGAGTCCATGTGGAAACGGCTTATGCTCCTTGAAAAAGAGAAAGAGTTATCTGTTGAATCCGGCCTGGCCGACAGGATCACCATAGCGGCAAAGCAAACAACCAGTGAGCTGCGCAGGATGAAACAGCAGCTTGATCAGAAACAGGACAGCCTTAAAACAGCGATCATCATTTTTGATTTGCTGCATACCCTGTCCATTGGTTTTTTTGATCTTTATTTTGCAACCCTGGCCAATAACCCTGTCACCAATAACCCTATAAATGGCATGGACCATTGGCAGGGAAGCGTTATATCAAAAAAAGATCCAAGAAGGTGCAATGCAATATGACAACACGATAATTTTCACAACAGGAGAAAAAATTGCAAACCGGAACGAACCGAAAAAAAATCAAATTTAAGACCGGATGGATCGGTCCGCTGCTGACAGCCGGATGCGTTCTTCTGGCAATGACATGGTTTTCCAATGCCCTGGCCCGGACCGGGACAGCACCACTTTCCACCTGGTTTGTTCAGATGGATCAATATGCCGGTGCAGCACACGGCACACTCAAGTGTGAGGAATGCCACGGTCCCATGACAGGGAATTCAAAATCCCATCCTGATCCTGAAGCTGTAGATTTCCTAAAGACCCAGACCAAAAGAAATTTTGATTATAAGTCCTGTAAAAAATGCCATAAGAGCGCCCATGAGCGCTTCCAAAAAGGAGAACATGCAACCGCTGCAGTAAAGCAAAGAGCAGATGGAAAGCCCTCTAAAACAGGGTTTGCACCCACTTGCGGGGATTGTCATTCAGCCCACTATTCCAAATCCCACAGAACAAAGGCCGTCATTGGAAAAGAAATGACCCAAACCTGCGGGGCCTGCCATGGGGACCAGAAAGAAAGCTATCTTGCCAATTATCATGGCAAAACCGCGGTAAATCTGGGATATGAAAAAGCTGCATTTTGTACGGATTGCCACGGAGCCCACACCACTATTTCTCTCAAGGATCAAGAAGTAGTGTTGAATGCCTGCAAACGATGCCACTCAGATGCTACGCCTGAATTTGCAAATATTATCATCCATGACAGCACAAAGAATCCTGACCTGAAAAACGATATCAAACGATCAGGTCTCAAATGGGTTCATATAATGGCGGCATTGTCTTTAACTTTTGTTGTTTTGGTTCTTACATTTTTCTATATGCACACAGGGCTTATGATATTAAGAAAACTCCACGAAAAATTGAGGAGACATAAATGATGAAAACCAATCAAAACAGCAAAGAGACCTATCAGCGGTTTCATGTCCTGCACAGAATCCTGCATATTGTCATCATTTTTAATTTTACACTCCTTGCAATAACCGGCTTCCTTCTTCATTTCAGTGGATTCGGGTGGGCCAGATTTCTGGTCTCCATCATGGGCGGAGCCGCGGCTGCGGGATGGCTGCACCGGTTTTGTGCCATCTTTCTTTATTGCGGGATTCTTGTCCATCTTTCCTGGCTTTTTTACTATAAATTTGCATTAAAGAAAAAACTGTCCGGGCCGGATTCCATGTTGCCGAAAAAAAAAGATATAAAGGACCTGTATCAGAATTTAAGGTATGTCTTTAACAAAGGCACACCCCCATTATTTGACCGGTTCAGCTACCTTCAAAAGTTTGATTACTGGAGTGAATTGCTCGGCATGCAAAGCATGGGGATTACCGGTCTTATGATGTGGTTCCCCGAATTTTTTACACGCATATTCCCTGGCTATTTTATAAATATCGCCGGTTATTTCCACTTCTATGAAGCCGTATTGGCTGTGATGTATATTGGGGTGGTTCATATGTCTGATACCCACCTCCACCCGGATATTTTTCCCATGGAAAAATCTATTTTTACAGGAAAAATCGAAAAAGAAAGATTTATGGAAGACCACCCTGGAGAATGGGAACGGCAACAAATGATCAGGACGAACCAGACAGACCAGTAAAATTGATGATGAAAATAAATATTTCAATGGGAAACTGCCTTATGAATTCAAAAACAATACGATCTATTATAACTGGTTGCGCAATGATAATGTTTGTTACAGCTTTTATTCACACACTGGCTGTTGCAGCAAGTAATCCTGATGTGAAAGCTGAAATAGTCACAGAAGAATCCGCCGAACCCGCCCCGGAACCCTTGGTTTGTATTGACTGCCACAGGGCACCCAATATTAATACCAACGAGGGAGTGATTGCCTCCCAGGCCTTTTGTTATGATTGTCACAAGAAAACGGACACAAAAAAGAAAGTGGGAACCACTGACATCAGCCTGACAATTACGGCAGATACGTTTAACAAAAACCAGCCCAACCATCGTTTTATTGCCTGCATTAACTGCCACACCGATGTTGCCCGCTCACCCCATAAAACTGAAACAGGGGCTACATGCATGGAATGCCACAAACCGCATTCGGAAGGGGCGGCCAATGAACCCCATCTGAGGGTCTCCTGCCAGGCCTGCCATTTTCAATCGAAATTTGTCCGGCTGGACCCAGAGGACCACCGGGTGAAACTGGCCCATGCTAACTATGATTCTGTTCCCATAAGCCTTTCCACACATACCCTGGCAGATACCGCAGATGAAAAGACATGTGAAAAATGTCATTTCAAAAATAATCCAGTGGGTGCGCCTGCAGCAGTGCTTCCTTCTAAAAGCGTACTTTGCATTGTCTGCCATAATTCACCTTTGGCCATGGGCCATCCGATTTTCGGCCTTGCAGGCCTGATCTTCATGGCAGGATTGTTTTTCATGGTCGCCTTCTGGTTTAAAGGAAGCGTCAAGGGAGAAGAAGCATCCCTTCACAAGAAAATCAGTTTAACTTCGGAATCCGTCTGGAGTACGATTTTTTCAAAACAACTTTTTTCCCTGATAAAAATATTTATTCTGGACATCATTTTTCAAAGGAGAATTCTCAAAGAGAGCGTTTCCCGCTGGTCCATGCACTCCCTGATTTTTACAGCCTTTCTTTTGCGTCTGGGTTTGAGTCTTTTCACTGCCGTGGGATATTATTTTAATCCCCAGGGAGAATGGATTGCAGCGCTTATAGATAAAAATCACTGGTTTACCGCCCTTAGCTATGATCTTTTGGGACTTTTTATCCTCCTTGGCATTATCTGGGCAGTGGTGAAACGTTTTATTGTCAAGCCGGATCACGTGGTTTCCGAATACCAGGATAACATCGCACTTTTGATTGTCGGCAGCCTTGTTCTGCTTGGATTTTTACTGGAAGGGGCACGGATTCTTGTAACCGGAATTCCCATTGACACGGCAGTCTATTCCTTTGCCGGATATATTGTCTCCAGCATGTTTTCTATCTTTCCCTTTGACTGGGCATCGATTTACCCGTGGATGTGGTATGCCCATGGTGTGATGGCAGCCGTCTTTATTGCCTATCTGCCCTTTGGAAAAATGCGGCATGTCTTTAACACACCCCTGACCTATTTTATAGAAGCGGTGGACGGAGTTAAAAATGAGAAACGGGTTTAATCGGAATACAAATTTATAGGTGTTAAAATGATTGAAGAAGACAACAAAATATCTGACGCTCCAATTGATGAAACAAAGAATGAAAAAGAGGAGACCGCACCTTTAGAACCCCAAACAGATACAAAAGAGACTGTCCGCAAGATACCTATAGATAAGCTTGATATAAAGCGTCTGATAGAGCTCGACGCCTGTACCCGATGCGGAGAATGCCTCTCATGGTGCCCAGTATACGATCATGATGCTAGAGAAAACCTGATTCCCCGTAGGAAAATAATGGATTTTTTAAGAATTGCCAGATCCCAGAACGGGTTTCTTAGCTCAATCATGAAAAGTGACAAGGTCGGGGAAGCCTTGAAAGGTGTCATCGGCAGAATATGCGGCTATAAGGAAGTCACCAAAGAACAGGTGGAGGAATTTGTATCCAACCTGTATGAGTGTTCCACCTGTGGACAGTGTGAAGTGGTCTGCCCTGCCCATATTGATACGGTTAACCTCTGGGAAGAACTTCGCCGCTTGATTGTACGGGCAGGGTATGGGCCGCTGGAGCCCCAAAAAGCACTTCGAAAAAGCGTCATGACCTATGACAATCCATGGCAGCAGCCAAGGGCCGGCCGGACCAAGTGGTCACGCCGTGCAAAAAAGGACAAGCTCATAGCCAAGGAACCCAGGCAAATCAAAAAAACAAAAGGCAAGGTCCTTCTCTTTTTCGGGTGCACTGCCTCCTATGACGCTAATGTCAAGCAGGTGGCAATTAATACCATCAATATTCTCGAGGCCCTGGACATTGATTACGGTGTGCTTGGAAAGGATGAGAAATGCTGCGGCAGTGTACTGCTCAGGATGGGAGACCCTGAATATAAAAGATTGTTCATGGAAAACATTGACCAGTTCAACAGCCTTGGGATTGATACATTGATCAGTTCATGCTCGGGTTGTTTTAAAACCATTATGCAGGACTACCCGAAAATAAAACCATTGAACTTTGAAGTCCTGCACACCGTGGAATACCTGACCCGCCTGCTAAAACGCGGTGAGTTGACTTTTTCCCATCCGGTTAACAAGACAATTACATTCCATGATCCCTGCCATCTTGGCAGGGCCACCGGCGGATTTGATGCGCCAAGAATGATCATTGAAGCCATACCGGGACTGAATCTTATAGAGATGCCGAGGAATAGAGAATATTCAAGATGTTGCGGGGCAGGTGGCGGTTTGAAAGCCGGTTTCCCCGATATCCAGGGACGCATGGCCCAAAGAAGGATAAGAGAAGCAGAAGAGACCGGCGTACAAGAGCTGGTATCCTGCTGTCCCTTTTGTTACCAGGGACTCCAGGTGGGGATTGGGGTATCAGAATCAGATATTGTCATGAAAGATTTGTCCGCCTATATTGTTGAATCTCTCTTAGGGTATGACGTATATGAAAAGGCAGCCAAAGAGGCGGAAGAGAAAAAACGCAAGAAAGAAGAGGCAAAGGCAAAGAAAAAGCTGGAAAAAGAGAAAA
>JAAEMC010000810.1 GCA_024225895.1 Desulfobacteraceae bacterium
GGTCCCTGACTTTTCCTATGGCTTCTTCCTGGTTATGGCACAGATGGTCGGCGCCGCCTGAAATTTGGGTGTGTACCTTGGCACCACCCAGGTTTTCCGCCGAGATTTCCTCTCCTGTGGCCATTTTTACCAATGGCGGCCCGCCTAAAAAGGAAAAGGACTGCTGATCTATCATTACGGATTCACAGGCCATGAATACAATGTACGCGCCACCGGCTGTATTGCCGCCGGTGCTCAATGTGACCTGGCGAAGACCCATGGCAGACATCCGGGCCATGTTAAAAAAGATAGAGCCAAAATGCTGGTCATCTGGAAAGACCTCTGCCTGCATGGGCAGAAACACCCCGCCTGAATCAGCTATGTACACGCAGTCAAGTCCGCAGCGTTCGGCTATGGCCTGGGCCCGCATATGTTTTTTGAGGGTAATGGGAAAATAGGTGCCGGCTTTTACCCGGCTGTCGCTGGCCATAATCATGGTCCAGTTTCCATGTAATTTTCCTATGCCTGTTACAATCCCTGCACAGGGAACATCTTCCACACCTGGATAGCCCATGCCAAAACCGGCCAGGGCGGAAAGTTCAAAAAAGGTGCTCCCAGGATCAATCAAGTCATTAATCAGATCCCTGCAAGGCCGCTTGTTCCGTTTGGCAAGGATCTCCACCGCTTTTTGCCCGCCGGGCCAGATGGCTTCCTTAAGCCGCTCATCCAGTTTTACTTCTTCGTTTTCCCAGAAGGTTCTGTTTTCTGTCATTTATTTTTTTATCTCCCTTTATAAACCGGTTTTCTTTTTTCTCTAAAGGCTGTCAATCCTTCAACCCTGTCTTCAGTGGGAATGGTTACCCTGTAGGCATTGGATTCAATGGCCAGGCCTGTGGCAAGGTCGGTCTCAATACCTTTATCAATAGCGTATTTTGCCATTTCAACTGCAATGGGGCCAGTCTCGCCGATCATATCCGCCATTTTCATACACTCATCCAGCAATGCTTCAGGAGCACAGACCTTATTAACCAGCCCGATGGACAGAGCTTCTTGTGCATCCACCCTGCGGCCGGTGAAGATTAACTCCTTGGCCTTGGCCACCCCGATGATTCTGGGAAGCCTCTGGGTGCCGCCGCCGCCCGGGATAATGGCAAGCCTGGCTTCTGTCAGTCCCATGCTGGCGTTTTCACTGGCAATCCTTATATCGGACGCCAGGGCGACTTCGGTGCCCCCGCCGAGGGCAACACCGTTGACAGCAGAAATTACGGGCTTGTTCAGGTTTTGGATAGTGGTTAAAAGATCCCGAATTGTCAGGATAAATTTTTTGACTTCATCCTGGGAAAGTGTGGCCCTTTCTTTTAAGTCCGCGCCCGCACAAAAGGATTTTTCACCAGCTCCGGTGATGATGACGCATCGGGTATCGTTATCATATTGAAGATCATCAATTTCTTTTTTGAGTGCATACAGAAGGTCAAAATTCAGGCAGTTCATCACTTTGGGCCGGTTCAGCGTCAGAATGACTGCCTGGTTTTTTTTCTGGGTTAGCAAAAGGTCTTGGTTGTCCATAATTATCTCCTGGTTACGCCGCTTTAATTAGCATCCAATGAATCTGGAAATAACAATTCTTTGAACTTCAGAAGTTCCTTCACCGATTTCCAAAAGCTTCTGGTCGCGGTAGAAACGTTCTACATTATATTCCTTCATAAGGCCGTAACCGCCATGGATCTGGACTGCGTGGTCCACTACTCTGGACATGACTTCCGAACAATAGAGTTTTCCCATGGCTGCTTCTTTTTCAAAGGAGCGGTGGTTACTCTTGAGCCAGCAGGCTTTGTAAAGCAGATTTCTTGCACATTCGATTTCCATGGCGCAATCGGCAAGCTTGAATGCAATGGCCTGGAATTTTGAAATGGGCTGGCCGAATTGCTCTCTTTCCTTGGCATATTTCAAGGCCAGATCAAATCCGCCCTGTGCACCGCCAAGTCCCATTGCGCCAATGGAAAGCCTTCCGCCGTCAAGGGTTTGCAGCATCTGGTGGAAGCCGTCTCCCTTTTTGCCCAGAATGTTTTCTTTGGGAACCCTTACATTGTCAAAATAAAGTTCCGCTGTGTTGGAAGCGCGCCACATCATTTTTTTGTGCATGGGTACTGCCTTGAATCCCGGTGTTCCTTTTTCCACAAGTATGCAGGAATATTCCGGTTTACCGTTGTCTCGCGTGCCTGTGATTGCCTGAACAGTTACGCCCATGGTCAAATCGCAGGCTGCATTGGTAATAAATATTTTTGAACCATTGATTACCCATTCATCCCCTTCAAGAACAGCGGTTGTTTTGCTGCCGCCGGCATCGGAACCTGCTGTGGGTTCTGTAAGGCCAAATCCCCACAATCCCTCACCTGCACAAAGCTTGGGAAGATACTTTTGTTTTTGCTCTTCAGTGCCAAAATAAAAGATCGGGCCGATCCCAAGTGAGTTTCCCGCAGCAATGGTGGCAGCCTGGGAGCCATCCACTCTGGCTATTTCTTCAACAGCGATAATGTATGAGATATAGTCCATTGCCTGGCCTTCATAATCTTCAGACACAAACATACCGAAAAGGCCGATTTCTCCCATTTTACGAGTTAGCTTTTCAGAAAATTCCTCTTTTTCATCCAACTCACCGGCAATGGGGGCGATCTCCTTTTGGGCAAAATTTCTCACTTCCTTGCGGATCATTTCCTGCTCTTTCGTAAGATCAAAATCCACCCTGAGCCTCCTTTATTTCTATGGTTATACCAAATGTCATAAACAAATTTCCGTTAAAACGAAATTGAGACATCTCAGACCGTTTGACTTAAGCCTTAGAATTTATGCGGCATTTGGTTTTTGGCGATTGCTTTCCGCCATTTGGTTATTCTCAAAATCATTCTTATAATCGCTATAACTATTTGTAATATTACAGATTCGAAGCAGCTAAGCTCGACAACGCAAAAAACTGATCGAGCGCTCAGTCTATCGGGAATACTACATGGAAATGATTCTGTTTGTCAAACAATTTTCTGTACATTAAGGAATTTAATGATGCAAGCTATTTTTTTAAGACAAATCAACTGGAAGTGATAATATAATTAGGTGAAATATATAATTGGCTTATTTTAATTTTGAAATTTGATCTTTTCGAACATGCCATTTATTCAAGCCATCCTGCTTTCCAATAAGAAATCCAGATCTAAGAAGACCTTTAATTTTTGCAGAAGGAAGACCTGTTTCTTTAACAAAATCTTTGACACTGACATAATCACTTAAATTAATATAGCCTTCTTTTTTGGAGTCTGTCTTGGGGATGGAATTTGTCTGGCCGCCCTGGATTTTTTCAAGCTCGATTTTCGGAATATGCCATTGGAGCGCGCTGACTTTTTCCCCGGATAGAAATCCAGTGGTTAGAAATCTTCTCACTTTGATCTTTCCCATGCCGGTCCTTTTGGAAAATTCTTCAATCGAGATCATTCCATTTGGTGGTTTAATCTTTGGGGAGGTGTCTTTTTCAAAATCTTTTTCAATCTTGATTAACGATGCTTCAATGAGAAAAGAACCGGAACCTGTTTCAAAGGGAACAACAATAATGGGGGTTTTTTTAAGATTGGCTGGTATTTTAGGAATCTTCCGGCTTATTTGCGGGACTGCTACATCAAAGAAAAATCCTTTTTCAGACAATTCAGCCTTTGCACCACCGGATATCATGTTGGTTAATTCTCCGGCAATATCATCGAGTTCCTCCAGGTTAGCGGACTCTGCCTCGCCGAACAGGGCCTTGAAAATGTCATTTAAACAGTCCTGGGAAAAATTAATGATGAAATATCCATTAACACCATGACCGTTCAGTCCAATGAAGCTTTTGATTTCTCCCTTGCCTGAAGGCGCAATCCTAACGCTTGCTTTGCCCGGTACCGGTGTGATCTGGGCAAACGTTTTAAAAACGTTAATAGAAGCATTAATAAAAGGGTTGATGTACTTGACGTCCATTTTTTCCCCAAAAAAGTGATAAAACATGAGGATAGTACTACGAACCCTGCAAGTTTATCAAGTCCTTTAACTAATGCTTTAATGATGCTTGCCCTGCCAGTTTCATGTGACCGGATTTAAACCTAATGCTGTAAGCTTTAATGACGTTCAGGATGACTGAAATAATAGCATAATTTTTATCTGTTTTTACGTGTTAATCGATCATGGTCCTGTTTTTATGTAAAAATTGGGCAAACATCATTATAATTGCTTGACATGACAACGTAATCTATGTAACAAAAAATATTGACCGAGCGCTCGTTCAAGAGCGATTTCCTTTTGAATCAAATAAGAGATAAAGGAGTGAAGACTTGGGTAAGAAAACAAAGGATCAAACCCTGCTCAGTGATGGTGAAGTCCCGACCCAGATAAAGAATCCGGAATTGGTCCAGGAAAGGCGCAGGCAGATTGTTGATTCCACAGTCAAGCTTTTTATTGAGCATGGATATCACAAAACGACCACAAGGATGATTGCAAAAGCAGCCAATTTTTCAATTGGATCACTCTATGAATATGTTAGTTCAAAAGAGGATTTGCTTTATCTGGTTTGCAAGGCAATTCATTCAGAAGTTCAAAAGGCTGTTGAAGAAGCCCTGGCAGATGAGACCACCAGGGAAAAACAGCGCCTGGCTCAGGTAATCCGGCAGTATTTTCTGGTATGTGACCGCATGAGAGATCATACCCTTTTGATGTATCAGGTCACCCAGTTTTTGCCATTGAAATGGAAAGAACGGGTCCTTGTCAATGAACTGAATATTACGGATATTTTTATCAAGGTACTGGAACAGCTTTCCGGTAAGGGAGATTTCCCGAAGCTTGATGGAAAAACTACCCACCTTGTCGGGCACAACATATCTGTTCTGGGGCATATGTGGGCCTTTAGAAATTGGTATTTAAAAAAAGACTACACCATTGAAGATTACATAGACATTCAGACCGATTTTATTCTCGGACTTGTTTTTAATATAGAATAATAGCCTTGGAAACGAATTCGCCCGGCTTCCTTCTCCTTAATTTATAAGGCAGATGGCAAAGCTGCGGCGGCTTTTTGTAAAGGAGAAGTTATGACAGTAGAACCAGAAGCATATAAATTAAAAAATTCAGTGAAAGTGGTAACTGCCACTTCGCTTTTTGACGGCCATGATGCCTCTATCAACATTATGAGAAGGATTTTACAGGATTCGGGTGCCGAGGTTATTCATATCGGCCACAATCGGAGCGCAAAAGAGGTGGTGGATGCGGCCATAGAAGAAGATGCCCAGGGAATTGCCGTTTCCAGCTACCAGGGCGGCCATATGGAATATTTTACATACATGGTTGACCTGCTCAAAGAACAGGGGGCACCTCACATTAAGATTTTTGGCGGCGGCGGCGGAGTCATCATACCTTCAGAAATGAAAGAGTTGCATGAATACGGGGTAACCAGGATTTATTCTCCTGAAGACGGCGCTAAAATGGGACTCCAGGGAATTATCAACGATAAGCTTCAAGCCATGGACGCGCCTTGTGTGGATTTTGACAATTTAGACTATGACCGGCTCAATGTGGAGAATAAATACATCACAGCCCAATTCATATCTGCTGTCCAGGAGGCAAAAGCCAACAACAAAGAGAAATTTGATGAGATTCTGTTGAAAATTTCTAAGGCCGCCCGGAAAAGTGATATTCCGGTGATCGGTATGACTGGAACAGGCGGGGCTGGAAAATCTTCTTTAACCGATGAATTGATACTTCGAATTTTAATGGATCTTCCGGACATAAACATTGCCATTATTTCCTGTGATCCTTCCAGAAGAAAGACCGGCGGGGCATTACTGGGAGACCGGATTCGAATGAACTCCATAGAGTCCGGCAGGGTATACATGCGCTCCCTTGCAACACGACGTTCCCAGACAGAGCTTCCAGATGCATTGCCAGATGCTGTTACCGTTGCCAAGGCTTCCGGTTATGACATTGTCATTGTGGAAACAGCGGGTATCGGACAAGGTGATTCCAGAATTGTGGACATAGTGGATATTTCCGTCTATGTGATGACGGCAGAGTTCGGGGCACCATCCCAGCTGGAAAAGATTGATATGCTGGATTATGCCGATATTGTGGCTGTGAATAAATATGAGAAAAAAGGCAGCGAAGATGCTTTGCGGGATGTCAGAAAACAGGTCCAGAGAAACCGAAAGACCTGGGATATGGATCCCAAGGAGTTACCGGTTTACGGTACAATTGCCTCCAAGTTCAATGATGACGGGGTGACAGCTTTTTATCAAGGGATTCTTTCTTTGATAAAAGAGAAAAAAGGCATTGTCTATGAATCCACCATTCCCCTTGTAGAAAAAAAGGAATCCACCTCAAAGACCATTATCATCCCGGGGGAAAGAACAAGGTATCTTGCTGAGATTGCAGATACAGTGCGGCAATATCACAAAACAACACAAGAACAGGCAAATGCCTTAAGCCAAAGAACCCATTTAACTGAAGCCCAAAAGGTCTTGGATGAATCCGGTATGGCGGATTTTCCCGAGGCACTGGAAAAATTAAAACAGACGGTTTTAGATGCAAAAGCCCTGGTAGATCCTGAAACAGATGAGATCGTAGCTTCCTATGCCCGAAGCAGGGATCTGTATTCCAAGGATGAATTTGTTTATAAGGTGCGTGGCAAGGAATTTAAGGTGCCGTTAATCAAAAAATCCTTATCCCATTCCAAGATATCCAAGATATCTCTGCCCGGGTTTGAAGATTCGGCAGAACAGTATAAGTGGACGCGAAGGGAAAATTTTGCAGGCAATTTCCCTTATACTGCAGGAGTTTTTCCGCTGAAAAGAGCAGATGAAGATCCTACAAGAATGTTTGCCGGAGAAGGCGGCCCTGCCGATACCAATGAGCGGTTTAAGCTGCTTTCAGCAAGTTATCCCGCAAAAAGGCTCTCCACGGCATTTGATGCTGTCACCCTGTTTGGATGTGATCCGGACAGAAGACCTGATATTTATGGTAAGATCGGCACCTCAGGCGTCAGTATCTGTACTCTGGATGATGTGAAAGTCCTTTATGACGGATTTGATCTGTGCGCACCCAATACCTCGGTCTCCATGACCATCAACGGTCCGGCCCCCATGATGCTGGCAATGTTCATGAATACAGCCATAGCCCAGCAGATGGATCTGTTTAGACAAAAAAAGAATCGAAAGCCCAATGAAGATGAGATTAAAGAAATCAGACAGCATGCCCTCTCCAATGTCAGGGGAACGGTTCAAGCCGATATTTTAAAAGAAGATCAGGGGCAGAATTCCTGTATTTTTTCCATTGAATTTGCATTGAAAATGATGGGGGATATTCAGCAGTATTTTATTGATAATATGGTTCGCAATTTTTATTCAGTATCTATTTCCGGATATCATATTGCCGAAGCCGGTGCCAATCCCATCAGTCAGCTGGCATTTACCCTGGCCAACGGCTTCACCTATGTTGAATATTATTTAGCCCGTGGTATGGATATTAATAGTTTTGCACCGTCACTATCTTTTTTCTTTTCCAATGGCATGGACCCGGAATATACGGTGATAGGGAGGGTGGCTAGAAGGATTTGGGCCGTGGCCATGAAATACAAGTACGGGGGCAACGAGCAGTCCCAGAAGCTTAAATACCACATCCAGACATCGGGCAGATCTTTGCATTCCATGGATATTCAGTTCAATGATATAAGGACAACTCTCCAGGGGCTTTGTGCCATTTATGATAATTGTAACAGCCTCCACACCAATGCGTTTGATGAAGCCATTACTACACCTTCCACAGAATCAGTGCGCAGGGCGCTGGCCATCCAGTTGATTATCAATCGGGAATGGGGGCTGGCCGTAAATGAAAATCCATTGCAGGGTAGTTTTATTGTTGATGAACTCACCGACCTGGTGGAAGAAGCAGTCCTCATCGAATTTGAAAAAATGACGGAAAGGGGCGGTGTGCTGGGTGCCATGGAAACAGGATACCAACGGGGCAAGATCCAGGAAGAATCTTTATATTATGAATATCTGAAACATACGGGCAAACACCCGATAATTGGTGTGAATACCTTTGAAGACCCTGATATGAATTATACGGATATGACGGAAAACCTTGAGCTTGCCCGGGCCACAGATGAACAAAAAGACGAACAGCTTGCAAGGCTGGGAAGGTTCAAAACAAGCAACCAGGATAAGTCTGAATCAGCTTTGGAAAAACTAAAGCAAACCGCCTTGAATGGGGAAAATATATTTGCCGAACTCATGGAAACAGTGAAAAGCTGTTCTTTGGGCAGTATCACCCAGGCTTTGTATGAGGTAGGCGGAAAATATAGACGGAACATGTAAAAAACTATTTTGGAATCAACTTTTTTCATTGATTTTGTCTGTTAGAAGTGGTTGGTTGCAAGGTGGTTTTTTGTACTTAATTTAGGAGAAATATTAAAGATGAGAAAAGCAGTAATTGTAAGTGCGGCAAGAACACCTTTAGGCAGCTTTGGCGGAACCTTAAGCAAAATAGGTGCAACCGACCTTGGCGCCCATGCGGTACGGGAAGCTATTACGCGTGCCGGTATAGATGAAAAAGAGGTCAATGAATGTATTATGGGTATGGTGCTTCCCTGCGGATATGGTCAGAACCCTGGAAAACAGGCAGCAGTTAAGGCCAATCTCCCCTGGGAAGTGGAATCCATCACTGTGAATAAAGTATGCGGATCTTCCTTAAAAGCCGTTATGCTGGCAGCCCAGGCAATCCAATGTGGGGATGCAGATGTAGTGGTTGCCGGCGGCATGGAAAATATGAGCATGGCGCCTTATTTCCTTAAAAAAGGCAGATGGGGCCATCGTATGGGACCTAGCAAAATAGACGACCATATGATGCATGACGGTCTCTGGGATATTGTCAATGATTTCCATATGGGCATGTCCAATGAGCTTTGCTCTGAAAAATGGGGCATGACAAGGGAAGACCAGGATGCATTTGCAGCGGAATCCTATCGGCGTGCTAATGAATCCGTAAAATCCGGCAGATTTGTTGATGAAATTGTGCCTGTTGAGATTCCCCAGAGAAAAGGCGATCCAAAGATTTTTGATACGGATGAGTGCCCCCAGGACACAGGTCTGGATTTTTTAACCAAAATGAGACCTGCCTTTAAAAAAGACGGTGTGGGTACGGCAGGAAATGCTTCAATCATCAGTGACGGTGCATCTGCTCTTGTGGTGATGAGCGAGGAAAGGGCAAAAGAGCTGGGATGTAAAGTGATGGCAGAAATCGGTTCCCAGGCATCCTACGGCATTGAGATGAAATATGTTTTAATGGCACCCATCTATGCCATTCCCAAAGTTTTGAAAAAAGAGGGCATCAGCGCCTCTGATATTGATCTTTTTGAAATCAACGAAGCCTTTGCCGGCACTTCGGTGGGGATTAACAAGGTATTGGAACTGGATCCTGAAAAAGTGAATGTGAACGGCGGTAGTGTCGCTTTAGGCCATCCCATTGGAGCATCCGGCGCCAGGGTATTGACCACCCTTTTGCATGAGATGGAAAAACAAGATGTGAACAGAGGGCTTGCATCCCTGTGCCTGGGTGGCGGTGAAGCGGTAGCGATGATTGTTAACAGATAATAAAGAAAAGATTACACTATATTAAGTTGTAAGGAGACAATATGAGTATTCAAAAGTTCGGCGTCATAGGTTCAGGCCAGATGGGAAACGGGATTGCACAGGTGGCAGCCGCCAGTGGTTTAGAAGTATTAATGAGTGATATCAAAGAAGAATTCTGTGAAAAGGGCGTTGCTTCCATTTCCAGGAATTTGGATTTTTTAGTGAAAAAAGAAAAAATTACAAGTGATGACAAAAGCGCTATCCTTGGCAGGATAAATACAACAGTGGATCTCAAAGATATGGGATCCGTGGATTTTGTTGTGGAAGCAGCTGTTGAAAGAGAAGATCTTAAATTTGGTATTTTTAAAGACCTGGACAAGTTCTGTCCGCCGGAAGTCATTCTGTCCACCAATACCTCTTCTATCCCCATCGGCCGGATTGCTGCTCAGACTTCCCGGCCGGATAA
>JAAEMC010000811.1 GCA_024225895.1 Desulfobacteraceae bacterium
CCTTTTTGGTTACAGTTCCCGCTTTAATCTGACCGAAGGGATCATTTTCGATAAAATCAACACTTGCATCCAGGTTCTGTATCTCTTCTAAGGTAAAATCTTTTACAAGATACGTCTTTCTTTGCGGATACTTTTTAAGGACATCCGTTGTCCTTACAAGACTCTCGTCATGGAACAGGATCAGGTGCCCGTCCTTTGTGACACTCACATCTGTCTCCCAAAGGGTGGCGCCCAAGTCATAGCCTTTTTGCGCTGCAATGAGGGTATTTTCAGGAGCAATACTCCTGGCACCCCTATGGGCAATAATATCTACCATTGCAATTAATGATTTCTACCTTTTATGAATGGGAATATAATCACTTATAGTATTACCGGAGTAAATCTGACGTGGCCGGCTGATTTTCATCTCAGGATCTGTCAAATCCTCTTTCCATTGGGCAATCCATCCAGGCAGACGTCCGATGGCAAACATGACGGTGAACATATTGGTAGGAATACCCATGGCTCTTAAAACTATACCGGCATAAAAATCCACATTTGGATAAAGATTCTTTTCTTGAAAATAATTGTCTTCCAGCGCTACTTCTTCAAGCTTCCGGGCGATATCCAGCAGGGGATCGTTTATTTTGAGTTTTCCCAGGATAATATCACACATCTGTTTCATGATTTTACCCCTGGGATCATAGGTTTTATAGACTCTGTGGCCAAACCCCATGAGACGAAAAGGATCTTGTTTATCCCGTGCTCTTGCCACGGCTTCTTCTATGGACATACCGTTTTTATGAATGGTCTCAAGCATATTAATCACAGCCTGGTTGGCACCGCCGTGCAACGGGCCCCAAAGAGCTGAAATCCCAGCGGATATAGTGGCATAAATGTTAACTTTACCACTGCCGACCACCCGCACAGCTGTGGTGGAGCAATTTTGTTCATGATCTGCATGAAGAATCCAAAAAACATTCAGTGCCTTGACCAGATCATCATCCTTGACATAGGGGACTACGGCGCTGTCAAACATCATATGCAGAAAATTGGCACAATAACAATAATCAGGTCTTGGCGTCACTGGTTGATGCCCCATGGATATCCTGTAAGCCATGGCAGCCATGGTTCTGATTTTGGATATAAGCCTTAAAAAAGTCTTGTTCAATTCTTCATCGATATCAACCAATTCCGGGTAAAAACTCCTCATGGCATTGACCATTGCAGAAAGGATCCCCATGGGATGGGCCTTGGGCGGATAGTTCTGATAAAAAACCTTCATGTTCTCATGGAGCAGGGAAAAATCATTGAGCATCACACTGGTATTTGTCAGTTCATCATTGGTGGGAAGCTTGCCCGTAATCAAAAGGTAGGCAGTTTCCACAAAGGTGGAATGTTCTGCCAGGTGTTCAATGGGGATACCCCGGTATCTTAGTATCCCTTTTTCACCGTCCATATATGTAATAGCGCTTCTGCAGGTGCCGGTATTTCCAAATCCGGGATCAAAAGTGATATACCCTGTACTATTTCTCAGGCTTCTGATATCAATAGCCTTCTCACCTTCAGAGCCTTCAATAACAGGCAGTGTATGTTCTTTTCCGTCAATGATCAGTTGTGCATACTCACTCATGAATTTCTCCTTTACATCATCACATGGGTTCTATGGAAATTAAACGTGGAAAGCGGATATGGTCAAATCGGGGACACGGAAGGACTGTTGCGCCCGTCACAAGTTCGTTGGCTTACCCTTGCGTCTCTCCAGGGACAGTATAGGTGGTGCAGTTCCCGCCGGAGCATTGTCTTGTCTGGGTTGAAGGCCCCTGTTGGCTAGCAGCGGAAGAGCTGGCCATAGTAAAATTGGTTTTGCTGACAACCCTTTCAAATTCCTTGGATTTGCATTTAGGGCAGTTGACACTGTCATCATCCTTGGAATTCATTACAATCACTTCAAAAAATTCATCACATTTGGAACATTTAAATTCAAAAATAGGCATAAAAAAATCTCCTAAAACAAAA
>JAAEMC010000812.1 GCA_024225895.1 Desulfobacteraceae bacterium
AATTCAATCAGTTCCACCAGGTCCTGGGTAGTCCTGTCATTAATCTTTCCACCGCCGTTTCTCGGGTCTACAAAGGTTCCCAATCCCACTGATGTAATGGTTCTGGGCTTTCCGGCCGCAGTATCCCGGTATATATGGGAAATTACTCCCTGGGGAAGGTTATAGGCTTCAATTTTATTTTCAATGGCCAGTTTCTGAAGCTTGGGCACCAACCCCCAATGGCCGCCGATAACTCTTTTGACCAGGCCTTCATGGCCAAAATGGTTCAATCCTTTTTCAGCACCGTCCCCCTGTCCGGCTGCATAGAGAAGAGTTAGGTTTTTCGGGGAGCCTGTCTCTTTATAATGGGCCTCAAGATCCACGGCAATCTGCTCTGGAAAGCCGATGCCGACAAATCCTCCGGTGGCAACGGTATCCCCGTCGCGTATCAGCTGGATTGCTTCTTGGCAGGTCACAAGTTTCCCTTTTTGGGACTTGAGCAGCATGCCCGATGACATGGGAAGGGTTGGGAAAGCTTTTTTAGGGGATTGTTGGTCCGTCATAAAGAATTCTCCTGCGGCTTAGATCTCGGGTTTTGGGTTGAATAGTTTTAAATCCGACAAATTCATATACAAAATATGTGCCAGATTATTGTTGGCGGTTTTTGCATTTTGTAATGGCCTGTTATTTGCTTAATCATATTGTAATAATATTAAGAATGATAACAAAACAGACAGATACTTTTTTTGAAGACAGAATGAGATTTGAGGAATAATATATAATTTTAGAACAATAAAACAACAAATTAGGAGAAAGAAATGCTGGAGATCAAAGATAGCGTAGCAGTAATTACCGGCGGCAGCGGGGGAATAGGAAAAGCCCTGGCCAAGCATTGGATTGATAATGGCGGAAAAGTGGTGATTGCCGATATTGCCGAAGATGCCCTGGTAAAAGCAAAAGATGAACTGGGTCCCAATGCTGAAACCTTTGTCTGTGATGTAACCAAAGAAGCGGATAATACAGCGCTTGCCAAATTTGCCATTGATACATTTGGCCAGATAAATCTGGTGGCACCCTTTGCCGGCATTATAAGCGACGGTTTAATGATTGCCACTGACAGAAAAACAGGCAAGGTTAAAAAGAAAATGTCTTTGGAACAATTCCAGCGGGTGGTGGATATCAATCTGACCGGTGTTTTTCTAACCGTGCGCGAATGCACGGAACAAATGGTGAACAACAATTGCAAAGGCATGGTTTGCCTGATCTCTTCCACAGGGTCTCTCGGTACGGCCGGACAGATTAATTATTCTTCCACAAAAGCAGCCATGAGTGTCATGCCAAAGGTAATTACGGCAGAATTCTTCCGTCGAGGACTGGCTCATCAGATCCGGTGCATTGCCATTGCACCGGGATACGTAGGAACGCAGATGGTACGGAATATGAACCAGAAAGCCTTGGACGGCATTATATCCAATGTACCCATTAACCGGCTGATTGAGCCCGAAGAAGTTGCCACATTGGCAGGGGACCTGTTCCGAAATGAGGCCATTACCGGCGAAACATACTTTATCCATGGTGGATTGCGATTGGGATCCAAAGGCTGATGTTGACTTGATTACATATTTTTTCTTGACAAGAACTATTGAATTTGTAAAAATCTGACACATGATTCATATTTCACTTTTATGTGCTGCTACAAACAAATAGATCATCTGTGTGGTTTGTATTTTGGCTTTCTATGAGGCCATAACAAAAAAGAATATTTAAACGTTATGAAAGGATCGAAGCATGATAAAAGTTCAGTCCGAGTTTTTGCAAATCAATGACCGGAGTATCCATGTCCGGGTGTTTAACCCGGAAAGTAAAACATCCATCGTCTGCTGGCACGGCCTGGCCAGGAATTGTTTTGATTTTGATCCCATAGCACAGGTCCTGGCCCAAAATTACAGGGTTGTCTGCCCCGATACCCTTGGCAGGGGGTTGAGCCAATGGGCACAAAGTCCTGCCTATGAATATCACTATGGCGCCTATGCCGAGACTGCCGTTGCCATTTGCGATCATTTTCAAATGGATACCCTGGACTGGATCGGCACATCCATGGGTGGCAACATCGGTGTGATTCTGGCCGCAGGCCCCATGAAAGGCCGGATCAGATCTCTTGTAATTAATGATGTGGGACCAGAAATACCTCCCAAAACCCTGGAACGGATACTTGAATATACCACTGGAGATCAGCCTGAATTTGATACCTTTATGGAATTAAACAATTACTTGATGGAATTGTACGATGCCATGGGAGGCAGGAGTAAAGAAGAATGGTTCCAGATGACCATGCAGTCCGCCAGAAGAACCTCTAAAGGGAAATTCACTGTTCTTTTTGATCCCCAAATTGTGCAAATGCCAGATGATAATACCCCCATCCCTGATCTCTGGGAGGTGTTTGAGGCGGTGACCTGTCCCATCCTTCTGTTGCACGGATCGCTTTCCGATCTTTTAACAGATGAAATCGTTAAAAAAATGCTGGCAATAAAGCCTGAAATGCAAGTTGTTGATATACCCGATTGCGGCCATGCTCCAGGGCTGCACAAAAGACATCATATGGAACCGGTACTGAAATTTATATCTGAACAACCCTGCGGATAATTGAGGGTTGTTCTTTATATTTGATTTTTTTCTTGACATGACAAACTTGAAATGAAAAAATATCTGAGATATGATTCATATTTCATTTATATTTTTTAAAGGAGTGAGCGATGAGGGAATTTTTGCTGCACCAGATGCTTTCATACTGGCGAAAAGAGGCGCCTGATAATATTGCCCTTATACAGGAAGAACGTCAGATTAGTTATGAAAGACTTTTCAGAAGATCCGGTCGTCTGGCCTCATCTCTATCCCATATCTTTAAAATCGGTAAAGGAGACCGGGTTGCTGTATTGAGTAACAACTGCATTGAAATGGTGGAGATTCTCTTTGCTGTTTCAAGGCTGGGTGCTATTTTTGTACCGATTAATATCCGGTTAACTGCGCCGGAGGTTGAATTTATCCTCAGCGACTGTACTCCAAAAGCCCTTATTTTTAACTTTAATCAGAAAAAACTTTATAATGAGGTTAATCAGCTTTTCCCGTTCGAACAATGTATTCAGATTAACGGGCAGGCCCAGCCGGATATTCATCCCTATGAAGCATTTTTAAGCTATAAAGCAGGTATTCCGGTGGAGGAATCCAAAGACTTGAAAGACAGCGATACCCTCATGCTTATTTATACATCCGGCACCACCGGCAAACCCAAGGGGGCCATGCTCAGCCACAGCAATAATATCTGGAACTGCATTGCCACCTCCCATCTGCTCAATATTACCAAAGAAGATGTAGCCATCACCATTTTACCCTTATTCCACATTGGCGGGTGGGGGTTGTATCTTTTGCCCATGCTTTTCCAGGGCGGGAAAACAGTAATTGAAGAGCAGTTTAATCCAGACGGTATTTTTGATCTGGTGGACAACCACAAGATTACCATCTTCATGGGGGTACCAACTATTTATAATATGATATCCCAGATGGAAGAATTCAACACAAGATTTCTGGATAGTATCCGTATGTTTGTGACCGGCGGCGCTCCTTGTCCCATCTCACTTATCGAATCCTACCAGGCAAAAGGATATGTCTTAACCCAGGGATTTGGTATGACCGAGACTTCGCCTACGGTATTTTTAATGCGGCCGGAAGATTCGTTAGCTAAAAAAGGCAGTGTGGGCAAGCCTGTTATTTCCTGTGAAGTAAAAATAGTGGATGATAATTTTAATGAACTGCCGCCCAACACCCCGGGTGAATTATGTATCCGGGGAAAGGTGGTCTGCGAGGGATACTGGAATCGCCCCCAGTCAACAAAAGAGGCCACTCAAAACGGATGGTTCCAATCCGGAGATATGGCAAGGTTTGATGAAGACGGCTTTTTTTATATTGTGGATCGCAAAAAGAACATGCTCATCTCCGGTGGTGAAAATGTTTATCCCGCTGAGGTGGAGGATATCTTGTTCCAGCATACAGATATTTTAGAGGTCTCTGTTTTTGGGATACCGGATAAGAAATGGGGTGAGATCCCTGTGGCGGCAGTGGTCATTATGCCGGGTGCTGAACTTTCCAAACAGGCCTTTAAAGAATGGTTCCAATCAAGGCTTGCGCGGTATAAACAGCCCAAGGAGATTTATTTTCTGGATGAACTGCCCAAAAATGCCACTGGCAAGATCTTAAAAAAGGATTTAAAAGAGGAATACCTGAGTGCCCAAGCCTCTTTGGTATAAAAAAAATGGAAAGAATGGTTCTATCAAAAGTTAATGGAGAAATTGCCTGTGTGACCCTGAACCGGCCTGAACGCTATAACAGCCTGGTTCCAGAGCTTTTAAGCGAATTGATTGAAAGTCTGGAGCAGATTGAAAAAGAGGCAAGCGCCCGCGTTATCATCTTAAAAGCCAATGGGCCTGTTTTTTCTACAGGCGGTGATATAAAGGGGTTTAAGGACCATTTCGATAATATTGAATCCTATTCAAAGACTCTTGTCTCGCTTCTCAATCAGACAATCATTACCATGCTGAAAATCAAGCCGCCTATTATCTGTGAAGTTCACGGCATGGTAACGGGCGGATCTATAGGCCTTACCCTTGCATCTGATATGGTCCTCGTAACAGATAAGACTGTTTTCAGGCCTTATTACAGTGTGGTGGGGTTCTGCCCGGACGGCGGCTGGACAGCTATGCTGCCTTCTATTATCGGCAAAAAACGATGCGCCCGGATTCTGATGTGTAACACAGCTATTACAGCTGAAAAAGCCTTAAGATGGGGCATGGCCAACGCGATTGTTCCCCTAAAAAATCTTCACACCGAAGCATTGAGCCTGGCCGAGGAAATCCTTGCTAAAAAGCCAGGCAGTATCCATGCCGTAAAAGAGCTGCTTAATATGGATGTTGAACAAATTACAATTGGTTTGCAAAGGGAACTGGATGGATTTTTAGCCCAGGTCCAAACCCGGGAAGCCCAGAACGGCATCCTTGAGTTTTTGGATCGGGCTTCCTGATATTAATTTCTAAAATGGTTAAAAAACGTTAGACAACGGCAGCAGGCCGGGTAACGTTTTTTCTTTTTCAAGTTTGTGACAGTCAGTTTCTGAATCCGGTTTGATTTTTCTATTTTGTTGTGTCCGTACCTGGCAGGGGGCATATTTCAGGCTTTCAATTATCTTTCATAGTTTTCATGACAAAAAGTATCTTCTCATTCTTATTATAGTCATTATTATTTTTATAACGTATAATCTATAATCAAAAAAGGTCTTCTTTTATAAATACAAAAGGAGTGAAATTATGTGTTATAGAAATGGAATAATCTGTTTTTTTATATCTTTAACTCTATACTTATCTGCTTATGGTCAAGAAGTAAGACCAATTATCTCTTCGGGTATTCCTGAGGCCCCAATAAGTTTTCTAAAAGATGGTAAAATTATTGGTGTTGAAGTTGAAATATTAGATGAAATTTTAAAAAGACTAAATGTGCCTCACAAAGTTATTATGACAAAAGCATCTCTTAGAGAACAGGTTCTAGCAAAACAAGGTGATATAGATATTATCAGAACTGAATCTTTTAAGGAATCACGAACAGAATTTGCATATTATCCAAAAGAGTCACATATAGATATAGAATGGAATTTTTTTATACTGAAAAAAAAACAGAGATAGATTAAAGTTTGAGAAAATGAGTGATTTGGCAGACTATAGATTAGGATTGACTAAAGGATATGCTTATACTAAAAAATTGTTAAAAGCTGTTGAAACAGGAGTAATAAAAAATGTGCGTTATGTAAACCAAAATGATCTTCTTTATTCTATGCTTGCATATGATCGTTTTGATATGTTTCCAGCTCCCAAATTAATTGGTCTTTATCTAGTTGAGCAAAAAGGTTTAAGTGATGAAATAACTTATCTGCCAAAACCTTTTAAAAATAAACCTTACTATAATATTTTTGCTAAAGCATCAACACATCCAAAAATTGATTATGTGAGAGCTAATTATGATAACGTCTTAAAGCAACTAAAAAGAGAGGGATTTGTAGATAAAATTTTAAAAAAATATGGGATGAAATAATTATTAAAAACGTATGGGATTATATGGAGTGGCGGAAAAGACATAGAACCCCATCTAATCGAATAAGCTGCCAGTTTTTCAAACCCACTATTTTGTGTAGTTGTGCTTGGTCATCTTACTTCCCAATCTATTTTCTTTTGTGACAGCTTCTGTTTTGTCTATTATTTTCCGGATATCCTTGTTTTTATACCCACGACGAACAAGTTCGATGGTAATGTTTGGAAAGTCACCAACGTCTTTCAATTCTTCAGGAAGCCAGGCAGTCGGGGTCCCATCAAAATCAGAACCGATTCCCACATGGTGTGGTGAGGGATTAAAACCCCCCGGCTACCCGATTGAAAAATAGTAATCAGGATAAATTTATTTCTGATAACCATTTGGATGCAAGCCTGATTTCTGCCCCGTTTGGAAAAGTCTTTTCCCTGTCCAGTTTTTTTGAAATTTGAACCATTCTGATTTCGGGAAAGAATTTTTTGAATATTTGAAAATTGGGGCTCAGGTTGTTGTCGTTCCATTTAACCTCTACGAGTAGAGAAGGCTCGTCGTCTCTTGAGATACAGAAATCAATCTCTTTGCCATCCTTATTTTTCACATAATACAGTTTTCCTTCTTCTCCCAGACAATCCTGCCGGAAATGCAATTCTTTTTGAATCGCACATGCCACGGCATTTTCCAGCTTAATACCTTGTTCACCCAGAACTTGCCCTGTATCATAGAAGTAAAATTTAGGAGCTTTTTGAATAGCTCTGGCGATATTTTTATGGAAAGGTGGTACTTTAAAAAGCACATACATATTTTCAAGTATAGTTAACCACCTTTTTACAGTTTTATCTGAACATTGTAGATTCTGGGCCAGGGAGCTATATGAAATTGGGCTTCCCACCCTATGCTTTAACAATTGGATCAGCGTTTCAATCTGAGTGATCTGCTGAACATTCTCAATGTCAATGAGGTCTTGTTTTAAAATGATATCAAGATGGGATTTTTTCCATCGGTTATAGAAACGGCTTGTTCCATTTAAAAAAGGCTCTGGGAAGCCACCAAACGATAGAAGTTTATCCAGTTCAACTTCAGAGTTGTCCGGTTTTAAGTATGTGTGTATTTCTTTAAGATCCAAAGGATGCAACCTGAACTGGAAAAACCGCCCGGCCAGGGAATCACCCACCTTCTTATAGGTATTTAACCTGGCGCTGCCTGTAACAAGTATTGATGGCGGAATGCCTTCTTTATCATATATTCCCTTCAACCACGACTTCCAGTTTTTCAACTTATGCAATTCATCAAAGATAATCAGGGATTTTGATCTATCCCAGGATCTTTCTTGCAAGTCTAATCTGTCATCAACATTATCATAGTTGAAGTAATCAAAATCATTCCCCAACATTTTTGACAGCGTTGTTTTTCCAGTCTGGCGCGGCCCGGTCAACAGGATGATTTTTTTATCTAAATCTTCTTGAATATATTTTGTGATAGATCGCTTCATGAAGACTATTTTGACATCTATTCCGAAATAGTCAAGACTTTTTCGGAATTCAGTCCGATAAAGTCGATTCTATTGGTTTGTGGTTTAATCGCGGCACAGTCACCAACATCACCGATGAAATCCCCTATGTGTCAGGATAGTTGTCCCTTTTCTTATTTCTTAAGCCGCGTTATCTACAAATTTTTGGCGCGATTCCTACAACGGTCATGATTTACACCCATTTTCAAAGGAGTTTTACTTGGTGCGTAGCAAAGTATGATTGGGGGTCACACCGCTGACTTTACAAATGTGTCAACAATTACAACGCCTTTTCTGTGGGCGCGCGAAAGTTTGCGCATCACTACCAGCAAATTGTTAAATGCCTATAATTCTTTTGCAAATAATATCCGATGATTACCGGGGCCATCATAGTTCAATACAGCATCTACACTGCCATCGTTTTTATATTTAGATGCCTTAAATCCCATACTATGGTGATAGGCAATCGATGTTTCATTAATTGGTGAAGTAACACAGTTGATTTTTTTGATTGAATTATTTTTACATAAATCAAAAAAAGTTTGA
>JAAEMC010000813.1 GCA_024225895.1 Desulfobacteraceae bacterium
ATAAATTCTGCCGGATGGTCTGGATGGTTTTCCTGCTTATTTGGATCGCTTTGGGGATGCCGGTTAACCTGCCGCTTGATAGTATAACGTCTCCGGTTTCTATGGCGACATCAGTACCTGTTCCAATGGCAAACCCTATATCTGCCTGGGCCAGTGCAGGCGCGTCATTAATACCATCCCCAACCATGCCAACCAGGGCCATACCGCCTTGTAATTCCTTAACTTTTGCAGATTTTTCTTCAGGAAGCACCTCTGATTCAACTTCGTGAAGCCCCACTTCCGCGGCGATGGCTCTGGCTGTCTGTTCGTTGTCACCTGTGAGCATAACGACCTTGAGATTAGCCTGGTGCAGTGCCTGAATCGCCTGTCCGGATTCTGGCTTTAAAATATCGGATACAGATAATAATCCAAGGACCTGTTCATCATCAGCCATTACCATCACTGTTCTGCCCTTGGCCTGTAAAGAAAGTATATGATCAGAAAAGCTCTGAATTCCGGCAGACATTGACTTAAACCATCCCGGTTTACCAAGCCTTATTTTTCGGCCACGGATTACAGCCTGCACACCCAGACCGCTTTGTGCTTTAAAATCAATTGGATCGTCCGGATCAAGCCCCTTATCTTTTGCAAATTTAACAATGGCTTTACCCAGTGGATGCTCAGAACCCATTTCCACGGATGCAGCCAATAAAAGAAATTCTTCTTTGGAGAGTCCGTGCTCATCCAGAGGAACTATATCGACCACGCTTGGCCTGCCCATGGTAATAGTCCCGGTCTTATCCAAGACGATGGTATCCAGCTTGGCTGCATTTTCAAGGGCCTGACTCCGCTTAAACAGGATACCGTTTTCAGCACCTTTTCCTGTTCCGGCCATGATTGCAGTAGGAGTAGCAAGACCTAAAGCACAAGGGCATGCAATCACCAGGACAGCGACCATTCGAATCATGGATGGAACAAATTCACCGCTTGTCGCCCACCAAACGCCAAATGTGGCCAAGGCAATAAAAATTACGGCAGGAACAAAAACAGCAGCCACTTTATCTGCAAGAGCCTGGATAGGGGCACGACTTCCCTGAGCCTCCTGGACCAGCCGTATGATCTGAGCCAGTACTGTATCTTTTCCAACCCGGGTGGCCTTGAATTTTATTAATCCTTCACCATTAACCGTCCCGCCGGTAACAGGATCACCCTTTTTTTTATTAACCGGTATGGGTTCTCCTGAAAGCATGGATTCATCCAGGGTGCTTGTCCCTTCTGTTACAATCCCATCTACCGGAATCTTTTCTCCCGGCCGGATCACCAAGATATCATCTGTTTTTACAAATGTAATGGGGATATCTTTTTCACCATCATTTTCAATAATTCGGGCGGTTTTCGGCCGAAGTCCGATCAGCTTTTGGATAGCACCGCCTGTTTTTCCCTTGGTCCTAGCCTCAAGTAATTTACCAAGCTTTATTAATGTAATTATTACAGCCGAAGTTTCAAAATAGACATGTCCGCCAAGATTCGGGAGTACCAAAATCCCAACCGAATAAAAATAGGCAACCGAAGATCCAAGGGCAATGAGGACATCCATGTTGGCACTCTTATTCTTCAAACTTTTATATGCACCATTGTAATAATCCCAGCCTGTATAAAACTGAACAGGTGTCGCCAGAAAAAGAAAAAACCAATTAACCCAGAGAGCATGGCTCCATTGGCCCAATAGGCCGAAATCCCTGGACATACTTAACAAAAATAAGGGAAGCGCGAAAATGACGCCTAATATAAATTTTTGGGTCTGATCTTTTATTTCCCTGTTCCGGGCAATCTCTTCTATATTTTCCTCATCCTGTCCATCCTGTGCAACAATGAGATCAAAACCAATTTGTTTAACCTGGGTAACAATCTCATCAAGGGAAACAATGGAAGGAATATATTCCACAAGCAGCCGTTCGACTGCAAAATTCACAGACGCACGTATCACACCGGGAACTTTGGTATTCAAGGTTTTCTCAATATTGGCAGCACAATTAACACAGCTCATCCCCGTTACCGGAATCTCTTTTATCATGGACGGCACCTTGAACCCCAGATCATGAATTTCACCTATGATCCGTGAAGGGTCCAGTTTTTCGGCATCAAAGCTTATTGTTGCCTGTTCTGAGGCAAAATTAACATTGGATTGGTTCACCCCATCAAGTTTGCTGACATTTTGATCAATATTAGCGGCACAATTTGCACAACTCATTCCTGTGATCGGAAGCGTAACCGTCTTTTCTTTCATCCAAATTCTCCCATAGCTTTTCCTTGGCAACAATGCAGCCAAAATCAATCATACAATGCATTCTTTTTGTGCTTTGACATATTTTGGCATGTCGATATTAAATCATACAAAGAAAATAAACACGAATCAGCAATTTTCAAAATCATTGCAGATTTTTATTGACTTTATGGTCGTGTTCCGGAGTATCTTCCTTGTATCTGACAAGATACAGACTTTAAAATAACAGGATCGTCCAAGAGCCGGCAAATGACCATCTTAAACACCATATTCCCATTGTTTGCATTACTTTTTTTGGGCAGTTTGCTCAAACAGATGAAGATAACCAATGAGACTTTCTTAAATACTTCAGATAAGCTTGTTTATTATATTTTCTTTCCAGTGATGCTTTTTTGGAAAATCGGAAGCACCTCCCCTCAAAACGGAATCAGCATTGGCCTGTGTTTTGCCGCCATTATTTCCGTAATGATTGTCTTTATTTTAAGCCTTATTGCAATAAAGTTATTCAATATCACCCATTTCCAGGCCGGCTCTTTTGTCCAGGCCAGCTTCCGGTTCAACACATATATAGGGATGGCTATCGTCATCAACACCCTTGGAGAATCGGGTGTCAGGCATTTTGGGATACTTGTCGGATTTATCATACCCATTATCAATGTTTTGGCTGTATCAACCCTGATCTGGCACTCCGGTATAAAGCTTGAAAAAAAAGAAAAAGTACTTTTCCTGATCAAAGCACTGATATCTAACCCTTTGATCATCGGATGCATTTTGGGCATTCTTTTCTCAAGGCTCAATTTAAGATTCCCCATTTTCCTGACCAATACTTTTTCTCTTATGACAGCAGTAACACTGCCCCTTGCCCTCCTTTCCATTGGAGGCTCCTTATCATTTACCGGGATCAAAAATAACACTTGGATCTCTCTTCTTGCCGCTGTTTTAAAACTTTTCGTCCTCCCTGTTATTGGATATGGTTTCTTAACCCTTTTTCATACTACAGGCATTCCATTTAAAACCGGCATGATTTTTTTCACTTTGCCCACTTCCACCGCACTCTTTGTTCTATCATCACAATTAAACAGTGATACCGATCTTGCTTCTTCATCTATCATGCTGTCCACACTGTTTTCATTTTTTTCCCTTTCCATTGCCCTGCTCATTTAAAAACCAAACATCTGACAGTCTTATAATTATAGCGATTGCCAAAATACTTTGCCAAGTAACCAAAGTGCTTCTGATAAAAATCGTAAGAGTACGATCTTTTTGATTTATTATAGGAATTTTTTACGAAACTTCTCTAAAAGTACTGATATCGAGCTTGACCTAACTTGTGGATTCAATTACAAAAGACAAGACGATTTACTTGGATACGACTTTATTTAATGGTTTAAACATTAATGTCTAAGAGTGAGCCCAACACTTTTTATGAGCATATACGGTAAAATATTAGCCACAACATTAGCACTGGTTATTATAACCCTTGTTGCAACGGTTGGTACAAGTTTTTACTTTTCAAACAGAGCCCTGACAGATCTTGCACAGACCTGGCTTCAAGCCCGCTTAAAAGAAGCCAAGCACATTGCAGAAGCGCAAGAAAATAATCTTCATAAATATGGTTTGGACAAAATCCCTGCAAGTATCGCAAAAGCCAAGTTAGATACCGGAGTCACCATGGCGATGATCGAAGTAGGGAAATTAGGTTATATTTTCGTGATAGATAATGAGGGCATTATAGTTATTCATCCTCAAAAACATCTTGTGGGAATGGATATGAGTTCAGAAATCTGGTTTAAAAAACTACAAAAAGGCCAGCAACATATTAAATATATGGCACCAGAAGGAAAAAGCCTGGCATTGTGTGATTATTTTGAGCCATGGAGGTGGTTCATTATTGTTAGCGATCCGGAAGAAGAAGTTTATGGAGTGGTTAACCGGATGAAGCCTTATATTTTTTCCATTGGAATAGCTGGTGCCCTTATCATGGCCCTAACCTTGATGTTGCTTACCAGACGATTGACGAAACCGCTTGAAAACCTTATGTCCGGTGCGGAAAGGATTGGAAAGGGAAATCTCCAAACTAGAATCCAGATCGATTCTAATGATGAATTCGGCCGTTTGTCCGCCGTATTCAATGATATGGCCGGCAAACTGGATGAGACATTGACTGCGTTAAAGCATAAAGAGGAGTATTTCAGATCATTAATTGAAAATGCATCAGATGTTATCACCATTTTGGATGCGTATGGAAAGATTCTCTACGAAAGCCCCTCCATAAAAAAAGTACTCGGTTATTCCCATGATGAACTAATCAATAAAAATGTATTTGATTATGCCCATCCCGAAGACCGTATCCAAGCCTTTAATATGTTCCAGAAAAAAATTGCATCCCAATCTACGCCTAAACCAGAAGAAATACGTTTTCGCCACAAAAATGGTTCCTGGCGGACCCTTGAAACCGCCAGTCAAAATCTTTTAAATCATCCGGCTATAGAAGGTTTTGTAGTCAATTCCAGGGATATCACCCAACGCAAAAAAGCAGAAGCTGAATTGAACAAATCACACCAGGAACTTGAAAAACGGGTTAAAGAGCGGACCAAAGAGTTGACACAAGTTAACCTGGCTTTAAAGGAAGAAATCATAACCAGAAAACAAAAAGAAAAGGAACTGGCAAAAGCCAATAAAGCAAAAAGTGAATTTTTGGCTAACATGAGCCATGAGATCAGAACACCCTTAAATTCAGTCATTGGTTTTAGTGAACTATTAACCGGAATGGTGACCGAGCAGCAGCAGATCAATTATCTGAACACCATCAAACTTGCCGGAAAAAATTTACTCACCCTGATCAATGATATTCTTGACCTGTCAAAAATTGAATCCGGCATGCTTGAAATTTATCCAGTACCAGTAAATATTGAACTTATCTTTAAAGAAATTAACCAATTGTTCAGAGTGGAAGTAGATAAAAAACTATTAATATTCACTACGGAAATAGATCCCGCTATTCCTTCTTCCCTCCTTTTAGATGATATCCGTATCCGCCAGATTTTAATGAACCTTGTAGGAAATGCCATCAAATTTACCAGATCAGGCCAGATAAAACTTTTGGCTGAAGCTGCTCACAGAAATGATAGTGAAAAAGTTATCGGCTTGATTCTGAAAGTGACAGATACCGGGATTGGTATTTCTCCGGACAAACTGGACGATATTTTTGAATCTTTTATACAAGAATCAGCAGGTGTTGGCCGAAAATATGGTGGAACCGGCCTGGGACTTTCCATTAGCAAACGCCTCATTGAAATGATGGGCGGTATCATTAAAGTTGAAAGCAGTCCAAATAAGGGAAGCAGTTTTGAAATATATTTACCGGAAGTCATTATCAGCAGCCAGGAACCTAAAGCATCAAAAATTGGTAATATAAATGTAACCCGCATTAAATTCAGCCAGGAAAAAATCCTGATTATTGATGATGTTGAAAGCATTCGATATATGCTCAAAGAAACCCTAGAAAAAGCAAATTTAAAAACATATCTTGCCCAAAACGGCGAACAGGGTGTTGCAATGGCAGAGGATCTTGTTCCGGCTTTGATAATAATGGATATTCGGATGCCGGTAATGGATGGAGTTTCAGCCTGTACAATATTAAGACAAAATGAAGCTACTTCAAAGATTCCAATCATCGTTCTAACTGCTTCGGTGAAATCTGATGAATTTTTACTTGCCAGAAAGGATTTGTATGATTGTTACCTGAGAAAGCCACTTGATGTTCAAATGCTTTTCAGTGAATTGATACACTTACTTCCCTGTAACAATGCAAAGGCTATTCACTTACATGGCGATGATATCGATGCTCAAAGCATCCTGGCTTTAGAAAATAATGTGGACCCAAAGCTTTTAGATAATCTTCGTCAAGAAATCAGTCCACAATTATCTCAACTGCAAAAACAAGGCATCAGAATAGATGATGTCAAAAAAATTGCAAAAAAAATAATCTTATCTGGAGATCAGTTTGAAGCGCCTGGCCTAAAAAGCTTTGGGAGTCAACTGATCCATTCTGCAGAGTCCTTTGATATTGAAAGTCTTAACCACTATCTGTCCCGAATACACAAAATATTTAATATATAAAAATCTCGATAAATCCTATATTTAAGCGGACCATATCAGTATATTTGAGACTTAGCAAATTAACCCATTATTTTGCTAAGTCTTAGATTGTCTTTTGGGACCCATGTCTGGTAAACTTTACATAACTATCTTAATATTCAAATAAAAACACCTTTTTTCCAACAAACACTTTAAGGTCTTTTCCTTGACTTTTTTAATAGGAATCAGCATACTTGAAAAGTAATAATCAGCCATAATGTTGCATAAAAAAGCGACCATATTCGATTAGCACATAAACCCGGCAAAAATGTCGATTCTACTTCAGATATCTGCAATGCCATAGACTTTTGCTACATTAAGGTTAACAAAATAAGTGATAACCGGCCATCAATTACTGAAGAAGTGTATGGCAGCTGCCGATAACTACAAACAGTGACATTAAGTCCCCGGTAACTGAAGGGGCGGAGCTATGTCCTTTAAATTATTTGAGGTATATATACGACAAAAAACCCAACAAGCATTTAATGATACGATTAATGAGGAAAAAAATCGATCCTTTCTTTGTATCGCCAAGCACAGCAACTTTTTTCGTCTCTCACCAATTTATCTTGGAAAAATTGGATTGAACTACTATAAGCCATCTTATAAAAGAGTAATTTGGTAAATTTATAAAAATAAAATTAGGTTGAATTACACTTTTTATGGTTTTTGAATAAAAAATAATTTAAAACAAAT
>JAAEMC010000814.1 GCA_024225895.1 Desulfobacteraceae bacterium
CAGGAAATTTATTTGTTGACCCTGAAGGGTAAAATTATTAAAAGAGTAACAAATAACTGGGGTATAGATGTTTCTCCCAAGTTTTCACCAGATGGAGAAAATATTGCATTCACATCAAAAAGGGCAGGTTCTCCTCAGATCTATGTTAAAAATATTAATACCGGCAAAGTTAGACGACTTACATTCTCGGGGAAAAAGAATACTTCTCCGGCCTGGTCACCAGACGGGAAAAAAATTGCATATGTCAGCGAAGACGGTGGTATTAATATCTATGTTATTGAGGCTGACGGGGGGATGCCGGTTCAGCTTACAAAGGATAGCAGATACAATGAAGATCCATCCTGGTCACCGGATGGCAGCTTAATCGCATTTACGTCAAGCCGTGAAGGCGGTAATCCAAGAATTTTTGTGATGACGGCATCGGGTTACGACCAAAGAAGATTATTAAAGATGAAAGGAAAACAGTCACAACCTGACTGGTCCTTGTCAAAAAGTGAATAGAAATAAGGCATAATAAGCATTTATCAATGAATAAGGAGGAGAGATGAAAAAAAGAGTATGGATTAATCTGTTCGTTGCATTTCTGGTATTTGGACTTCTTTTTACAGTCTCATGTGCAAAGAAAACGGTTGTAGCTGATCCAACCATTGAAGATCAAGCAGCAGCTGATGCAAAGGCAAAAGCGGAAGCGGAAAGAATTAAACAGCAAAAGCTTGAAGATGAGTTGGCTAAACAGCGTGCATTGGAAGAGGCAAAGAAAGCTGCATCCGGCCAAAGATTTCAGAATCAGGACGTCCATTTTTCCTATGATAGTTCAGAGATCAGCTCCATGGCAAAAATGCTGTTAAAAGAGAAAGCTGCATACCTAAAGGAAAACTCCCTGATTTCTGCCACAATAGAAGGCCATTGTGATGAGCGCGGTACCACCGACTACAACCTTGCTTTGGGTGAACGCAGGGCAACAGCCGTAAAAGGGTATCTTGCAAATTTAGGCGTTTCTGCATCACGTCTGAATACAATCAGTTATGGTGAAGAAAAGCCTGTTGATACAGGCAAATCAGAAGAATCCTATCGGAAAAACAGACGAGCACATTTTGTGATTGAGTAATTCCCAGGATTGAATTATATTTATTCAGGCGTGAAGTCCCTTTTTTTAAGTGATTTGCGCCTGAATATTTAATATCGATCATTTTTTGGAGTTTTGTTATGAAGTCCTCTTTTTTATATGTGATTTTTTGTTTGGTTCTGGTGTCAGGATGTGTTGCACCAGACCAAGTCAGTGTGTTGGATCAGAGGGTGGCGACGCTTGAAAATAAACTCATGATCAAGGAAGGGGATAGTGTTGAACACAAGGACAGAATTTCATTAATAGAAAAAAGGGTTCAAGAAGATATTAGTTCCAGCCAGGAAAAGTATGCCGAGTTAAAATATGAGATCGATCTATTAAAAGGTAATATGCAACGACTGGAAAATGTTATTGGCGAACTAAACCAGAAGATGGTCAATTCCTCTGATGAGGATAGTGAAAGCTTAGAGAAAACCATTGATACCCTCGATAATGCCATATCAAAAAATTATGAGAAAATTATAATATTAGAAAAGTATATGGGGTTTGAACCAAGTGTTCCCAAACCGGCTGATTCAATGGTCAGCGACCCTGAACATGAAACTGGTGAAAAAACCGAGGCCCAATTGTATAGTCATGCTAAAAAGCTGCTTGATAATGGCGATAGAGAAAATGCTCGTATTCAGTTTGAAAATTTTATCAACCGGTTTCCCAACTCTGAAAACGCTGATAATGCAAGATTTTGGATTGCAGACAGTTATTATGCAGACAAATGGTATGAAAAGGCGATTTTAGAATACCAGGTAGTGCTTGAGGCCTACCCAACCAGTAATAAAATAGCAGCCGCCTTGCTAAAACAGGGTTACGCATTTGCAGAGCTCGGTGAGAAGGCCAATGCAAGATTGCTGCTAAAAGAACTTATCAAAAAGCATCCTAAGTCCAAAGAAGCAACGTATGCCAAAGAAAAACTTAAGAAATTAAATTAGTTTCGCGATAACATGATTAAAGTAGTTGGAATTGATCCCGGACTTGCCGGCACTGGCATCGGGCTTGTTTTTGGCGATGGCAGGAATATAGAAAGCTATTCTTTTGGCAGTATTTCTACCCGGAAAAAAGATCCCATCCAATTAAGATTGCACACCATATATTCCAAATCATTGGATTTCCTTTGTGATCACAAACCGGATATTGTGGTTATAGAAGATATTTACTCCCTTGAAAAATACCCTGGATCAGGTATTATGTTGGGCAAAGTTTCAGGCGTACTGCTTGTGGCGGCCTACAAAGCAGGTGTGGAGGTGCAGGAGATCCCCGTGCGTGAAGTGAAAAAGATAATTTCCGGCAATGGTAGGGCAGACAAGAATCAATTGGAACGTTCTGTCAGGAATTTGCTAAAGCATCAGGAACCCATTCGGCCTTTTCATGCATCTGATGCACTGGCGTTGGCATTGGCTGGATTTTTCAGGTACAAAAGGTTTGTATGATAGGATACATTGAGGGTAGGGTGATTCATTTTGAGCCGGATGGAATTTTACTTTTGGCAGGCAGTATTGGATATCATATCCTGCTTCATCCCGGAATTCTGGCGAATATAAGATCCCAGGGCCCTGATACAAAAGTTACTCTCTTTATTTATTATCATCAAACTGAAAGACAACCCAAACCTGTTTTAATCGGTTTTACTTCCCAAGAAGAAAAAGAATTTTTTCAATTATTTATCACTGTTGATTCCATAGGCCCGATGAAGGCGGTGAAAGCTTTAACAGTTCCGACATCCGACGTGGCTATGGCCATCGAAAAAAAGGATGTGAAGGCCCTTTCAGCGCTCAATGGCATTGGAAAAAGAAGTGCTCAAAAAATTATTGCAACCCTCCATGGCAAGGTCCAAAAATTTATTGTTCCCGGAAAAGAAGGGCAGGAGGACGAAGTTTTAGAAACAGATGGCGAGGTGCGCAATTTTGTTCAGCAGGTAACCGAAGTGCTTGTAGAGCAGTTGGGCCATTCGCATGCTTCTGCGAAAAGATTGATTGGTCAAGCCTTTAAACGAAATAAGAATATTTCAACCCCTGAAGAACTGTTTGATGAAATATACCAGGAGGATAGATAGACGTGAACGATGATATTATATCCTATTCTTCTGATGGCAGGAAAATTATAACTGCAGAAAATATTCCGGCAGACCGGAGTGTCGATATCACTTCTTTACGCCCCCAAAGTTTTGAAGAATATGTAGGACAAAATGATACGGTGGAAACGTTGAAAATTGCTATTCAGGCGGCGAAGATGAGAAATGAATCATTGGAACATATTCTTTTTCACGGACCTCCTGGATTGGGAAAAACAACCGTTTCTCACATTATCGCCCATGAGATGGGAAAGGATCTGACCGTCACCTCCGGACCAACCCTTGAAAAGGGAGGAGATTTGATCGGTATCTTGACCAATCTTGGAGACGGGGATATCTTGTTTATTGACGAAATCCACAGGATACCCAAGGTGGTTGAGGAGTTTTTATATCCGGCCATGGAAGATTTTGCCGTGGATTTCGTTTTTGACAAAGGACTCCATGCACGGAGCCACAGATACCGGTTGAAACATTTTGTATTGATTGGTGCTACTACAAGGGTGGGGCTGTTATCCTCTCCTTTACGTGACCGGTTTGGTATTTTCAGAACATTGGAATTTTATACAACAGATGAGCTGATAGTGATCATCAAGCGATCGGCAGGTATTTTAAACACGATTATTACAGAAAACGGCGCGATAGAACTTGCAAAACGATCACGGGGAACTCCAAGAATTGCGAACAGACTATTAAAAAGAGTGCGTGACTATTCCCAGGTTAAATCCCACGGAAAGGTCACAACAGAGAGTGTGAAAGCGGCGCTCTCCCTTGAGGGGATCGATAGTCTGGGCCTTACAGTCCTTGACAGGAACTATCTAAAAACGATAATAGAATTTTATGATGGTGGCCCTGTCGGAATAGAAGCGATTGCTGCAACATTGCAGGAGGAAACAGATACCCTGGTTGATGTCGTGGAACCTTTTCTTTTAAAGATCGGAATGGCTTTAAGAACTTCCAGCGGCAGAAGGGCACCTGAAAAAACATATAGACACTTGAAGATTAAACCAAAAGTTTAGGATTTGTTTTGTTTCATGCGAAAGATTAAAAATAATTGGGAAAGTAGCTGGATGCTGATTTGTCTTATATTGTTGGCTTGGACCTTGGGTTCTGGTTTAACCTATGCATCATCTAACCTGCCTTCTTCCCTTATAAAATTGCCAGATAATGAAAATGCCATTTTAGTTGAAAAGCAGAGTCAAACCCTCTTCCTTTTTTCAGCAAAAGACAATGGCGTTGTTTTGAATTTTAAGTTCGACTGTTCGACAGGGGAGGCTTCAGGGATAAAAGTAAAGGCTGGTGATAAAAAAACACCGGAAGGGGTATATTTTTTAACAGATGAATATGAAGATCGCTATCTGACTCCGATTTATGGAAAAAAGGCCTTTCCAACAGATTATCCAAATTTTTTAGACAAGCGGGCCGGTAGAAATGGCTCTGCTATATGGATTCATGGGACCAATAAAAAACTCAAACCAATGGATTCCAATGGATGTGTTGCCCTGGAAAATAACAGCATTTTAAAGCTCGCCAATTTTGTTAATCTGGATTCCACACCGGTGATTATGGTTGAAAAAATGAACGTAAACCATAAATCAGACAGGGAACAGCAGAAAAAAGAAATTTTGAAGATCATTGATAAATGGTTGGATGTAATTGCAAGTGGCAGTTATCATGAGTATTTGTCTTTTTATTCCTCAAGTTACCTGCCGGACATAAGCTGGTGGGAAACCTGGTCAAAAATGCGGGGCAGAACGAACCAGTCCAAATCTACTTTAAAACTTGTTGCTGAGAATATCGGTATTTACCGGCATAAAGATGTATATGCTGTTTTACTGGATTTTTCAGTAAAAAATGGCAAAGAAAGAAAAAAGATCGGCAAAAGAAAGCTTTTTATCAAAATAGAAGAAAAGGCTTATAAAATAGTGGGGGATATATTTCAAACTAAAGAAAAAGCCTATTTAAATGCGGATGCTCCGCTTATTGCAGCAGCTTCAAGCATGGTTAAAATGGTTGAAAAACAAGAATCTGTTATATCCACCATCAATAGATGGCTTCATGCTTGGTCGTCAAAAGATATGAAACAATATGCCTCTTTTTATGCCTCCAATTTTGCATCAGATGGTTTGAATAAAAAGAAATGGGTGGCCCGGAAAAACGCTTTGTCCAAAAAATACAATTATATCAATATTACAGGCAAGGAGTTTCGGATTAAACAAGGTAAGAATACCTGCGAAGTAACCTTTTTCCAAGAATATGAATCCAGCGGATTTTCAACTCTTGGCACCAAGACACTAAAATTAGTCAAAAAAGGTGGATCATGGAAGATATATCGAGAGAACTGGAAA
>JAAEMC010000815.1 GCA_024225895.1 Desulfobacteraceae bacterium
ATACAGGATCAAACATGTGTGATAGACTGTATCTTGAATTTGAATTGAACAATAAGAACTTTGAGGGGGGAACCATGAAAAAGAAAGCAATTTTGGCATTTGGAATCTTGTTCGTTTTATTTACCATCTCATCTGCTTCGGCTGCCGGGACAGACCTGGTAGACTGGGCCTTCAATTTCGACGGTGAGATTTATGAGCAGGCAGATCCGTTGCCCGATTTCGTCGATGACACCCTGTTTGACTACGAGACAGGTCTGGGTGTCTTGAGCGTGGAGTTTGACCCTGATCTGGCAGGAGATTTTTTTCTCCTCGCGTTTTTCGATCATGAGATCGATGAAATCGAAAACACATTTTTCAATGAATACGGACAAGCGGTCAACACACCCGCAGACGGCCAGTCATGGGAGATCGACGAACCCGGTTATGTGTTCGGAAATATCTATGACAATCTATGGGCCGGATCTCTCGACAACACAAATGGTGTCGATGCCAATTCACCGGATGACACAGCCATGAGTCTTGGATGGGATTTTTCATTGCGAGCAGGGCAATGGGCTGTTGTCGAATTTATCCTCGGTGAAGACATACCCGACAGTTTCTATCTTGCCCATACAGATCCTGACAGCGCTAAAAGTATCTATTTTTCCAGCACTCTGAAAATAGAAGGAGGAAGCGAAGTTCCGGAACCCGCATCCATGATTCTTTTGGGAATCGGAATGCTGGGACTTGCCGCGATGAGAAGAAGAAAACAATAACTATCCAAAATAAAAAACAATTAAAAAAATGCAGCCATTTTCGATGATTGAAAAGAATCTGGCTGCATTCCAAAAAGTATCGAGTTTCATCGAT
>JAAEMC010000816.1 GCA_024225895.1 Desulfobacteraceae bacterium
ATATTCGTGAAGGCTTTGATTTCCTTGGCCAAAATGTTCGGAAATTCGGCAAAGACAAGCTGATTATCAGGCCGTCAGAAAAGAATTTTAAAAATTTTCTTGACAAAACCCGTAAAATTATACGAGATAGTACGCATATGCACCCGTTATATCTGATCCGAAAACTGAATCCGGTTATCAGAGGATGGGCCAACTACCACAAACATGTGGTAAGCAAAGCGGCCTTCGGACGGGCGGACTACGAAATTACCGGAGCTATACTGGGATGGGCCAGGCGCAGACATCCGAGGAAATCGACGAAATGGATAAAAAACAAGTACTTCCGCACATCCGAACAAGGAAGAGATTGGTGCTTCTTTGGACAGAAAAACGGAAGTGAGGCTTACTTGGTCCACGCGATGGATGTGCCGATAAAGAGACACGTTAAAATAAGGGGGAGGGTTAACCCTTTTGACCCGGAACATGAGATGTATCTGGAAAAACGACGTGATCGGAAGACGGATGAGAATATTCGGACAAGAGGGAAGGCTTACCGCTTGTGGAAAGAGCAGGACGGAAAATGCCCGGTATGCAGACAGCCCATCACGGAAGAAAGCGGGTGGGATAATCACCACATAACATGGAAGATGTACGGTGGAAGCGACGCATCGGAAAACCGGATACTTATGCATCCGAACTGTCACAGGCAAGTCCACAGCCTGAAGATGAAAGTGGAGAAACCGCGTCCCAAAAAAGGGCGTTAGAAAGGCTTGAGCCGTCAAGTTTGGAAACTTACATGAGCGGTTCTTAGGGGGCTTGGGGATGGTAACATCCCCCGGCTACCCGACAGGGCTCTGATACCATAAGAAAAATTATACAAGAGGAGTAGGATCAAGATTGATTAGACGTGAATATATTTGGCTGATTTCATCTATAACTATTGCTGCTACAAATATTTCACTTTTGATTCTATTTGCTAAGAGCATATTGGGGCCTACACCTGTGTTGCTACCTTTGGGATTGTCAATTGTCATGATTGCACTCGCATTTATTACAGGTAAGAAAGCAATTTTACTAAAACGTATCAATGATCACAATTGGTATATCCTGCTAATTTCATCAATGATATTTGGTGGGTTGATACCTTTTAATATCTGGATATTTAATACTGTTCTTTATGCAGCATAATTAATTTAGCAATTAACCAATTGATTTTATTAAAATTTTAAGCCCTAACAAAAGGTTGCAGAGGGACGGCAGTAAGCCGGGCTCCTTCATTTAACAGCCTTCGAACTTATAACTTTTCAGGGGTGCTACTGTTACCTGTGCCGCCCCTGAACCTTGGCGTTATACCTCTATTTACGATAAGGGAGATTTAACATGCCGGAATTAAAACTGATTTCTCCAGGCAAAAGGGAGATAAAACCGATAGTGGAAGCTGCCCTGCATAATGAACTCCGCCTGCTGGAAGCAGGTATAAGGCAGACTGAAAATAATCTCAGAAAATTTGAAATAAAATATAATATGAGTACAGACAGGTTTGTTTCTGATTATGAAAATGACGTAATCGGAGAGACGGTTGAATTTGCAGAATGGATCGGTGAGTTAAGAATGCTGGAAAGACTGACTGACAAATCGAAAGCACTGAAGAGTATACAGTTTGAAAATTGAAAATTATTTCAGAGAAATTCAGAATACTGTTGATTCGTGCGCTGTTGTCCGGCTTAAAAATATCACGTATGACAAACGGGGAACATACGAAGGCTTTATCCGTGGTGAATTACACTTTTCAGACGGGTCGG
>JAAEMC010000817.1 GCA_024225895.1 Desulfobacteraceae bacterium
AAAGTGTCCTTTCAAATATCAGCAAAACAAAGAAAAGAATCACGATTGAATTTATAAAAAAACTGGTATGCAAAGAATTTTCCGTTTCTGAAACAGATATTGTATCCAATTCAAGGAAAAAAAGAATTGTCAAACCCCGTCAGATTGCCATATTTCTTTCAAGAAAATATACAGATCAACCTTTAAAGCAAATTGGAAAGAGCTTTAATAAATATCATGCAACAGCAATTTACTCCATTAATGCCGTTGAAAAAGAACTCAAACAAAAAGGTACACTTTTTGAACAGATTAAATATATTACTAAAAAAATAGACTCTGGAAATTATTAAGATGGAACTGGCAGGTTCAGTTGTCAGACAACTTCAAAAAATTGTCGGCAATACCTATGTTACCATAGAAAAAGAAGAGCTTGTCTGCTATTCTTTTGATGCTACTGGCAGATCTTTCCTTCCCCAAGCCGTTGTTTTTCCACAAAATTCGGATCAGGTTTCAAAAATTTTTTGTCTGGCAACAGACAAAGGATTTAATGTTGTCCCCAGGGGAAGCGGATCTGGTATGACAGGTGGTGCTGTGCCTGTGGAGGGTGGGGTGGTTGTATGTACCAGCCGGTTAAACAAGATTATCGAGATTGATTCTAAAAATTTAATTGCCAGGGTAGAACCGGGGGTGATTCTTCAAGATATCCACAAGGCAGTTGAAAAGAGGGGCCTTTTTTATCCGCCGGATCCGGCAAGTTCTGCAGTTTGTACAATTGGAGGGAATGTAGGCGAATGTGCAGGCGGACCCCGTGCGGTTAAATATGGAGTAACGCGCGATTACGTGATTGGATTAAAAGCAGTGCTACCGTCAGGAGAGATTATTCAGACAGGTGTCGCCACAGCAAAGGGCGTTGCCGGATATGATTTGACTCGGTTGATAATTGGTTCTGAAGGTACCTTGGCATTTGTAACCCAAATTACTTTAAAGCTTCTTCCAAAGCCTGAAAAGGTGAAAACCCTTGCGGTTCTTTTTGACAGTATTGGAAAAGCGGCTGATACAGTATCTGCCGTAATGAGGAAAGCCGTGCTTCCCAGGTGCGTTGAATTTATGGATGAAGCATCCTTGAACCTTGTGAAAAATTATTTTCCGTTTGCATTGCCGGATAATATCAAGGCATTGATTATTATTGAACTTGACGGAGAAGCAGATATTATTGAGCGAGATGCAAAAATAATTAATGATTTTTGCATTGGTGTAGGTGCCTTAGATGTTATTGTGGCCAGGGATGAGAACGAGGCTTTAGGTCTGTGGGCCGGTCGAAAAGCACTTTCTCCGGTTTTATTTAAAATCGCCTGCAACAAAATCAATGAAGATATTGTGGTCCCTATTGATAAAATTCCTGATATGGTAAAGATTACACAGAAAATTCAGAAGGAATCCGGCCTCAAGGTTGTCAGTTTCGGCCATGCCGGCGATGGTAACATCCATTGTAATATCATGTACAATCAAGCAGACAAGGAAGAATCCAAACAGGCCCAGAAAGCAGTGGATGAGCTTTTTGATGCTACGTTAAATTTGGGTGGTACCATCACAGGCGAACATGGTGTTGGTATTACGAAAATGAAATATCTACCCAAGGAAATCGGCAGCAAGCAAATCGAGATTATGAAGGGAATAAAAAAAGTCTTTGACCCCTTAAACATTCTTAACCCAGGAAAAATTTTTTAGTTTTTACGAAATATTTAGATAAAATCAGTGCGGTTTTATAGTATATTGATTGTGGATCAGCAGTTTTTCCAAAATATCAATTTTGGGATTATTATTGGCCAG
>JAAEMC010000818.1 GCA_024225895.1 Desulfobacteraceae bacterium
CGCAAGCCCTGCGCCAACCAGGCTTCCCTCTCTCCACTAGACATAACACGCATTATGTATACTTTACGCAATGTTCCGCTCCCTCTGCGCCCTTCGCCACCTCCACAGGTCTTCCGCTTCCCCTATGTGGTAGGTCTCTGTGCTCGGGCTCCAGCCCTGAAGGGCTTCCGCACCCTGCGCGCAGAGCCTGCCAATTTTATATTAACCACCCGCCACCGCATGGCAGTTAAATGAAAAAACAGCCTTTACAGCCATTGAATTTTTTATTTTAACCGCTGGGGCTTCAACTGCCTTAAAAACTCTTTGATTACAGGTAGTATCCGTAGTATGACATATCAAAAGAAAGGCGATGAAGTTCGGATACGCCGGGATCATTTTAAGCTCAAAACTCGCTCTTTTACAGAATTGAAATAACGGTGAAAAAGGTTGCTATTGAAGGAGATACGTCTAATGGAAAAAACTGAGCAATAGGTTTAATGTGCTGAATAACCCAGTGAATTTGTTGGATCCGGAGGGATTGGCAGGTGTAGCTATTGATTTTGGTGGTGCATATTCTACGGGATCTGGGGGTGAGGTTGACACGAACGCCACAGTACAACAAGGCGGAGGTGCCGGGTCTGGTTTCTATGTGGGCTCAAAACCCAATGGATATGCTGAAATGGGTGTATACAGCTACCAATCCGACATGACAAACTCTGGAGAAACACCAGGGGCTTCACTTGGTGCTGGAATGAATGTTAGTATCTATTTAACTGATGCTGAAGATTTTTTTTCAGGGGAAATGGATTATGTCAAATACGTAATCGGGCCATTTTCAATGGTTTTTCTTGAAGATCCATCCACAGGAGAATTAACAGGATTTACTTTTAGCCTCTTGGGTAAAGGTGCAGGCTGGTCTATTCATGAAAAAGGAACAACCACAGGCTGTCAAGGTGCTCTACAATAGACTTTTAAATAAAAATACTTTAATCATAAATTGAATATTCTGATTTTTTTCATATGTGATCTATAGAAAAGGAAATATCGATTAAGAAAGATTTTTTTTATAATCCCATTTTTAGAGTGACCGTTTATACATTCGCTTATGTGTTTCTACGTCTCTTTGAGGTCGTTGGATATTTAATTCCAAGTGGTAAGCAAATTCGTGATGACTATAGAAATGGGAAACAAGTTTCTGCTTTTATTATTGGTTTCGTTGCGGGTTTTATCATTGAACTTGTTTTTATTATTTTAATCTATAACGAGCTGGTCTGGAATATAATGACTCTGATTTTATTATTTTTTATATATCCCTTAATAGGATTAGTAGGTGCGATATCCATAATGCAATATAGGCATTATGAGAGTGAGAAATAAAGTAAGTGAACGGTACCGGTGCGGGTTTGGGTCGGGCCAAGTCAACTGATTGAAAACATTGATGAAACTCGGGTTTGGGTCGGGCCAAGTCAACTGATTGAAAACATTGATAAAATGATAAATATTCACCTCCAAAACAACCTTAAGCCGACCTTTTTGCCCCCAAAAACAGCGGTTTAAGGTTCGAGAAGAAAGAGAGGGCAAGTTTGCCCTAAAACACAGTAAACATATAATGAAATCTATACCCAATTTTACAGAACATCAGCAAACGGTCAACCAATCCACCACAGGGTCGGCTCCAAAAAAAAATCAGCCAAGGCGGCTTTGGGCCGGCATAATTAAAGTAATCCTGCCGGTAATCTGCTTTACCCTGATGTTTTGGTCCCTGGCTGTTGCAGATGATGACCTTTACAGCACCGGCCGCATGATGGAAGTGGACCGCTGCGCCTCTGCCTGGCTCATTAAACGCCACATAAATCCCCAGGCTCAGTTCATGTTTTTTGAAGACGGCCAATTGATTACCCAAGGCATTTCCTTTGATACGCCGGATTCAAAATTTTGCCGGAC
>JAAEMC010000819.1 GCA_024225895.1 Desulfobacteraceae bacterium
AAACAACTCTTACGACACCACGTCTTTTAACAATCTTGCAATCTCTACAGATTTTTTTTACAGATGCTCTAACTTTCATCCATTAACTCCTAACCTAAGATTTTTATATAAAATAAAATCTAAATATTTATTTATATCTATATGTAATTCTGCCCCGGTTTAAATCATAGGGTGAAATTTCTACGGTCACCCTGTCTCCGGGCAGGATCTTAATAAAATGCATTCTCATTTTGCCTGAAATATGGGCAAGCAGAACATGCTTGTTTTCAAGCTCAACTTTGAACATGGCATTGGGCAGCGTTTCAATAACTTTCCCGTCAACTTTGATGGGTTCTTCTTTTGCCATAATTTTATCAATCTCCTTTTTCTGTGCTTCTAAGTTTTTTTTGTAAACTTACCGACCTTTAATCCTACTGCCGCCGGATCTTCCTAAAAACCCGTCATAGTTGCCTGTTATCAAATGGGATTCGATTTGTGAAATAGTATCAATTGCCACACCCACTAGAATAAGCAAGGAGGTGCCGCCAAAATAGAATGGAACATTAAATTGATCCATCAGTATCGTGGGAAGCACACAAACTGCAGATACATATAAAGCACCGCCAAGGGTGATCCTTGTCAATACCTTGTCAATGTATTCACTCGTTCTTTTTCCTGGCCTGATACCTGGAATATATCCACCGTTCTTTTTCATGTTTTCAGCCACATCGTCCGGATTAAATTGGACAGCAGTATAGAAAAAGCAAAAGAAAATAATAAAACCTATATAAAGGATGTAATACCAAATCTCGCCAGGGCTGAACATTGCAGCTATATTTTGCATTATCGGCATATTAATGAACTGAGCCACCGTGGTGGGAAACATAATAATTGAAGATGCAAAAATCGGTGGAATCACACCAGCAGTATTTATCTTCAAGGGAAGGTGCGAGGTTTGTCCGCCATACATCTTTCTTCCCACAACCCGCTTGGCATAATGGACCGGTATTCGCCGCTGAGCCTGCTCCATATAAATGATACAGGCAATTACCACAATCATTAGAACCGCTAAAATGATAATGGTAAAAATTCCCATTTCTCCGGTGGTCATCAATCGGATTGTGTTGATAGTGCCCTGGGGTATTCTGGCAACGATTCCGGCAAAAATGATTAGAGAAATTCCATTTCCGATTCCGCGTTCGGTAATCTGCTCTCCCAACCACATAATGAACGCCGTACCCGCTGTAAGGGTGATAATTGTAATAATCCTGAATGACCAGCCCGGATCAATGACTATGGGAACTCCTGCAGGCGAGCTCATGGATTCCAGTCCCACACTGATACCAAATCCCTGGATCACGCTTAAGACCACAGTTCCATAACGGGTATACTGAATTTTCTTCTTTCTTCCGGCATCCCCTTCTTTTTTAAGCTGCTCAAGGTGGGGAATCACCACGGACATCAGCTCTAAAATAATGGATGAACTGATATAAGGCATAATACCTAAAGCAAATATGGAAAGCCTTTCCATGGCACCGCCGGTAAACATATTCACCATGGAGAGCAACCCGGACACTTGAGCAAAAAACGACTCCAGCGCTGCGCCGTCAATTCCAGGGGTTGGGACATAAACTCCCACCCTGTAGACAAAAAGCAAAGCAAGTGTAATCAGGATTTTCCTTTTGAGCTCAGGAAGTTTAAACAAATTCTGGTAGCTGCTCTCAATCATTTATATTTTCCCTTTGGTACGCCTGTATCATTGTTATCCAATATTGCCACCGGCAGATTCAATTTTTTCTTTGGCGACTTTACTAACCAGCACATCTTTCAAAGAAAATTTCTTATTGATCTCACCGTTCCCAAGGATCTTAACGCCATCCACTTTACCTTTAACAAGACCGGCATCTCTTAATACATCGATATCAATGGTTGCACCATCTTCAAACCGATCCAGATCCTGTACATTTAAAACTGCATTCTTGGTTTTAAAAATATTGGTAAAGCCCCTTTTGGGAAGCCGCCTGTATATGGGCATCTGGCCACCCTCAAATCCGGGCCTAACATTTCCACCTGATCTGGCTTTCAGACCCTTATGCCCGCGGGTAGAGGTTTTCCCCATACCGGAACCTGGTCCTCTGCCGACTCTTTTTCTCTTTTTTCTGCTGCCTGGAGCAGGAGCCAATTCATGTAATTTCATCTTAGACCTCCTCTACTTTCACCAGGTGTGACACTTTTTTAACCTGCCCC
>JAAEMC010000820.1 GCA_024225895.1 Desulfobacteraceae bacterium
TCGGATTCCAAACCCCCGATATATCTCCAGTCGTTTTGTTCGCATATTGATACTATCTCATGTAATCTCTCTTCAGTTTGAACCCGGAATCTCACCGGTTTTTTTTCAGTGCCTAATTTCGCCATTGTTGTATCCTTTTGTCTTTTTATTGTTTCTTGTGTAGCACGACCGGTTGTTCATATATCAGACCTAAAAAAGCATGCTCAGCAGAACAAATTTATCACTGAAGCTGTTCACACTTTTGCTAGAACCGGTGATTGGCTCGTTATTCGCGGCTATAATGCAACTGACAATCTGGTTTCCAATATTACTGCCATACCCATCAGCCATGTGGGTGTGTTCGATTCAGAATCCAGCACTGTTATTGAAGCTGAAGGAAAAGGCGTCCATGAAACATCTTTAGATAAATTTGTAAATAAATCATACCGGCTGCTTATTATCCGCCCTCGCTGGCTGCAAGATACAAACCGTAAAAAAGTGATCTCCAATACCCGAAAACTGATTGGAAAAAATTATGATTTTCTCGGAACCATCGGATTTAATTACCCAGACAGTTATTATTGCAGCGAACTGGCTGTTTTCATATTTAAAGAATGGCATTCTTCAAAAGAAAAATTCCCATTTGTTATTAAGCCCGGGGATCTATACCTTTACGGGAAAATACTTTTTGATTCTTTACCAAGAGATGAATTCTAAAAATCAAACTATTATAGACGGATTCTGATGAAATTAAAAAAATATATGAACCGCTATCCATTAAGTATCCATGTTATATCATTGTTCCTTGTTTTAATCTTTTTCTATGCAGAAACAAAAAGCGAGGGTGGCGAGTGTGCTGTATTATTACATGGACTGGCGCGGACAGAAAAATCCATGTCCAATCTTGAACAATATCTTGAAAGCATTGGCTTTACCGTTAAAAATATTGACTACCCATCCCGTGAAAAAACAGTTCAAGTACTTTCTGAGGAAGTGATTCCCGGAGCAATTGAATTATGCATCGAACAAGATGTAGACAAGATTCATTTTGTTACACATTCCATGGGCGGTATTTTGATCCGGTACTATCTTGAACACAATCAAGTACCGAGACTCGGGCGTATTGTAATGTTGAGTCCGCCGAATAACGGCAGCGAAGTTGTCGACAAATTAAAAGGCACCCCCATATTCAGATGGTTAAATGGACCGGCAGGCCAGCAGTTGGGAACTGATAACGATAGCCTTCCAAAAAAATTGGGGGTTCCAAATTATGAGGTTGGAATCATTACCGGCGATAAAACCATAAATCCCATTCTGTCACTGCTCATACCCGGAATCGATGATGGTAAAGTTTCTGTTGAAAATGCAAAACTTAGAGGAATGAAGGATTTTTTAGTTGTACATGAATCACATCCATTTATTATGGATGATAAAACCGTATTTCACCAGGTATCTTTCTTTTTAAAAAATGGACTTTTTGACCGAAATAAAAAATAAACAAAAGGAGTTGCGCCTTTGAAGAAAAGTCTCTTTATTATCTCCATACTCATCAATGTGTTGTTCATATCCGGAACCGCGTTTTTTTATTTTAAAGCAAACAGTCTCGCCAATGACCATCCTTTCAAATTGTTTTCACAGCGCCGGACCTCATTCTTTTCATCCTTTGCTGTCACACCAGAATCGGTTGTATTTTTGGGGGACAGTATAACAGATGAGGGAAGATGGTCTGAAATATACCCTGGCCTAAATGTTCACAATCGCGGCGTCATGGCGGACAGGACAGAACATGTCCTGGCCCGTATTCATCAGATCACCAAGGGACAACCTGAAATGATTTTCTTAATGATTGGTACAAATGACTTAAGGATGGGAATACCCCAAGAAACAATCCTTTCAAATTACCGCAGTATCCTTAAATCCATAAACGAACAATCACCTGACAGCCGGGTTTTTGTACAAAGCATACTTCCCCGCAAGACTGCCTACCAACAGCAAATTGAAAATTTAAACCAAAAAATTTTATCGTTATCAAAAGAATTCGATTATGCGTTTATTGATTTATATTCAGCTTTTCTTGATAAGGATGGTTCCATCCAAAACGAATATTCCAATGATGAGCTTCATCTGAAAGGAGCGGGCTACCAAAGATGGAAATCATTAATCCGTCCATATTTAGGCTTCCCTAAAAATACAAACGACAAATGATCAGTAGTGTTATTTAAGACAAACAATAAATTATCGTAAAATAAAGCTTTTGGCTTTAGTTCTAAGGATAAAAAAATAAATAATGAATATCTTCTTTGATTTAGATGGAACCATAAGTGATCCGTTTGAGGGCATTACAAAGAGTATAAACTATTCCCTTGAAAAGCTTGGACACGAAAAGCAAAAACCAGAACGCCTGGCACAATATATCGGCCCTTCTCTGCAATTCATATTCCAAGAATTATTGCACACCAAAAATGAGAAACTTGTCTTGAAAGCAGCTTCATTTTTCCGGGAGCGATATGCTCTGGTAGGTTATAAGGAAAATCAATTGTATGAGGGAATTGACAATCTACTCAAGGCTTTTCAACAAAAAGGATATCATCTGTTCATCGTAACCTCCAAAAGAGAAGATATTGCCTGCAGTGTCATCGATTATTTTGATTTAAAAAAAGAGTTTGACGGAATTTTCGGATGCGGTAATATCCATTTATCCAAGGGCCAATTGATCGAAATGGTTTTAAGGAAAAAACGATTAGATCCTTTGGATACCTTGATGATAGGTGACAGGAAATTTGATATATCAGCAGGAATTGAAAACGGCCTTAAGACCATAGGGGTATTGTGGGGCTATGGGACTCAAGAAGAATTAAGAAAATCCAATGCATCCAAGATTGTCCAAAACATTGATGAATTAGGCCAATTGCTCCTGGCTGACAAGGCGCGGGCATCTATTTTTTCCACGCCAAGCAACCCGAAAGATAATTGAAACTTTAAAAGTTCACTCCATATGATCAGACCCGCCCAAAAAGAAGATGCAAAAATCTTCTACCAAAAAATGGGATGTGAATATCAAAGGGAAATTCCATCAACCATTGAAAATCGAACCACACCATTGCTAAAATTGGTCATTGAAAATGGGCTCATCTATTAAAGGAGAGAACGGTTTGCATCTGGTAATGTTTGATATTGACGGAACATTGATTGATTCATCCGGATTTGAGGATGAATGTTATATCAGCGCCGTAGAAAGCATCTTAAAAATACAGGTCGATGCCGACTGGTCCAAGTATATAAATACAACCGATTCGGGTATTTTGAATGAAATTATCGATCAAAATGCATTGGCTGATGATCGTGATACCATTCATAGGAAAATAAAATCTGTTTTCATTAATAATGTAACCTCATACCTGAACCAAACAAAAGCCCGGGAAATCCCGGGAGCTGCTCGATTCATCCAACGGCTGAAAGGAAGAGAGGATGTCGTCCTTGCCATTGCTACCGGTGGATGGGAAGAAACGGCCAAAATGAAGCTTTTATCCGCCGGAATAGATTATTCAAACATTGCTTTTGCATCTGCCTCAGACCATGTGAGCCGTACCGGTATTATGAAAACGGCAGAAATAAAATGCGCCTTGAATCATTTCAGTTCCAAATCATATTTTGGCGACGCTGTATGGGACCAAAAAGCCTCTTGGGAATTACACTATAATTTTATTTTGGTCGGGAATAACCTGTCTCATCCCAACCAAATATCGAATTTTGAATATTACGAAGATATTCTGAATATTATCGGATGTGTGTCTGACAATCATTCCATCTTCTTAAACAATATGAAAGGCACTACTTTGGAACCTGAAACAACAGAATTGGACTCTGTTTGTAATACCATTGAATGCGCATGGGTTTAATTGGATATCGCATGAAAGACAGATTCGGTATAATCTATCCAATGGCTTTTTTAGAACCCGTGTCCGTATGAAGCCGACCGCCACCGTTACTATAATTATGTCTGGGCCGCCTTCTGAAAATAGATTCAAAACTGCTGCATTTCCCCATACATCTTTGCATGCCTTGTCCCTGGCGGCGGGGACGGCGATAAGTGTCATCGGCAGATGCCTGGCCGGTCCGGTCATATATCTGCCGTTTTTTATTGTCACTTAACACATCATACGCCCGACCAATGGCTTTGAATTTTTCTTCTGCACCTTCATTGGTGTTCACATCCGGATGAAATGCCATGGCCAGCTTTCGATAGGCTTTTTTTATGTCTTCTGCTGTTGCGCCCTTTTCAACATTCAGCAGTCTGTAATAATCTTCAGAGCTCATTGTTTTTCCTATTCTTTTCCTTCAAATCGAAATGCCGTTATAACACAAGTCTATCCGTAGCCATAATGAAAAACAGATCTGCTCATATTTTCTCAGTGGTTGCATGTTCCTTTCTCACCAGATTAAAATCCCCTAAAACAGCATATAGGCAAGGAACCACTACCAAAACGAGGATGGTGGATGCCAAAAGGCCAAACACAATGGATGCTGCTAAAGGAATTAAAATCTGGGCCTGCATGGACCGTTCGGACAACAAAGGCAAAAGTCCCATGACTGTGGTCATGGATGTTAACAATACCGCCCGGAACCGCTCACGACTGGCCAGTTTCCCTGCCTCGACTACAGATATCCCCTTTGCCGTGTGCACCTTCATAAAAGTGACCAGAAGAATGGAATCATTGACCACAATACCTGAAAGGGAAACAAACCCCATAACACTGGGCATGGCCAGTTCCAGTCCCATGAAAATATGCCCCCATATGACACCGATCAGGGCAAAAGGGATTATGGACATCACCACAAAGGGTTCCAGGTATGATTTAAACTGGAAACTTAAAAGGCAAAAGACACCAAAGATACCGATAATCATTGCTTTTATCATTCCCTCCAAAGCTGTTTTCCCTTCCTTTTGCTGGCCCTGCACCATGATGGTGATTTGGGGAAATTCTTTATTCAGTTCAGGCAAAAAGGTCTTTTTCGTATGGGTGATGATCTGGGCGGCATTGGCAACCCGGGTATCCAGATCCCCTGTAACAGTAACTGTCCTTTGGGAATTTACCCGCTGAATGCCGGCGTATCCCCGGTAAGTTTCAATGGTGGCGACTGTTTGTAAAGGCACCTTATTGCCTTGATTGTCCATTAAATAAAAATTCTCAAGGCGGGCAACACTTGCCCTGTCTGGTGCGGCAATTTTCAGGTTGACTTCGTATGATTCGTCTTTGACAATAATTTCACTGGCTGTTGATCCGTAAAAAGCGGCTCGAATCTGCCTGGAAATTATTCTGGCATCAAAGCCTTTGGCTTTGGCACCTTCCTTCAATCGAACCAGTATTTCCGGTTTACCCGGTCTTAAATCATCATAGAGGTCCTGGACACCTTCATAGGTATATAACCAGCCGATCAGTTTTGTGGACGCCATCTTCAAATCGTGCAAATCCGATCCCTTCAGCCGGATTTCTATGGGAAGGCCGCCAGGACCGATCAATGGTTCTTTAAACGCAATATTGATCGCATCCGGTATCTTTCCTGTCTGCTGCCGCCATTCGTTAATAATATCATCAATACTGCCATTTCTTTTTTCCGCACTTAGAAGATCTAAAGAGACCGTTGCGACATGGGCACCGCTCTCACCGGCATCCACGTTCAAGCTGTAGATGGCACTGATATTTTCGACCAGATTTGCTTTGCCGGGTTGCTGGGCCATAAATTTTTGATCCATGGCCCTGGCTGCCCGGACAATCTGTTCCACTGCCTTTTGTGTTCTTTCAAGGGGGGTGCCCTGGGCAAAAAGAATTCTTGCCTGAAGCACATCCCCTTCGGTTTCAGGGAAAGCACGGACTTTGAGTCTTCCGCCGGCTACCATGGCAACAGAAGCAATGAATACAAAAATAACCAGGCCGATAAAAAGATACCGGTAATCAACAGCCAAATCAACAAACCGGCCCAAAACCTTTTCCCGGAGCCAGTCAATGGCAGCATCTATTTTTTGCCTGAATCTATTTTTCGAATCAGTGGCCTTCTTTTTCGCCAAAGAATGGGATAGATGATTGGGTAAAATACAAAAGGCTTCCACAAGGCTCACGGACAAGGTTATGATCAATACAACCGGAATGGCATAAAGTACTTTTCCAATGTCGCCGGCCATGCTCAAGGCCAACGCCCCGAATATAAACAATGTGGTTAAAAATGAAGAAAACACACCGGCTGCTACACCCGCGATACCATCAACAACCGCATTGAATGCATCTTTGCCCTTTTCAAGATGGGCTGCAACATTTTCAGCAATTACAATGGCATCATCCATGAGAAGGCCAAGCCCTATGAGCAGGCCTACCATTGACAGCATGTTCAGGGACAGCCCCATATGTTTCATAAAGAAAAAAGTCA
>JAAEMC010000821.1 GCA_024225895.1 Desulfobacteraceae bacterium
CCAACCCTTTCAGTGCCCGGGTAATCTGGGTTTTGGCATTTTCAAAATCTTTTTCCTTTAAATAGCTTAAGGCTTTGATACGATGGGAAATGCCTTTATAAAAATCATTTCCCTCCAGGATGGAAAAATCATAGAGATGATCAGCCATCTGCCGGGCCTGGTGAAACGCACCGGTGAATATCAGGTGCAGGGCCTGGGCTTCCACAAATCCGGGGTATAGAAAGATCAAGCCGAATTTGTCGATATCTGCCTCTGACCGGGCCAAAAGATCCCCGGCAGTCCTGAATTCGCCGTTTTTCAATGCAAAGTCAATGTTGACAATATTTTTTAAGGCACGGTACTCTGGGTGCCGTCCTTCTTTGGTCATGCCTTCCATTTTTGAAAGCATGGCCCTGGCATTGGCAAAATCCCCGGCCTGGACATATCCTAAGGTCAAAGTGATGGATGCATTAAGAATCATATCAGGGTTTTGGATCTGCTGCCCTAAAATGATGGCATTCCGGCAGGCGGAAATGCCCTTGGGGATGTCGCCGTTTCCGGCAATATATCCCAGGCCGATTTTCTGCCATAAAATAGCCCGCGCCCATGGAAACCAGCTTTTGCCCTTGAATTGATCAAGGTGTTGTTCCCCTTTTTTTATCCAGGAAAGAATCGTAGCAGACGGCTGGCGGACAAAAACAGCCGCTTCAACTAAAAAGGCAACAGACAGGAGAATGCCGCGGATATCCTCTTTTTCTTCAAACAGTTCCAGCGCCCGCAAAAAGTCCCTGATATTTTTTCTTCCACCTTTGATTCTCCGGGTCATGGTCAACAGCAACACCAGCAAAGGATCCTGCTGAATCATATCTTGGGGCAGGCAGTTAAGCCATTGGGAAAGCCCGGATATCTTGCCTTTGATAATATAATCGGTCCCTTTGATTTTAATAATCTGGACCATGTCGGAAAAGGCCTTTGCCCGGCTGAAATGATGCAAGGCGCGTTCAGGGTCTTTTTTGTCCCAGAAAAATTGGCCTGCTTTACCATGGAGACGCTTGAAGGTTTCCTCTCCCCGGCTGCTTAACAGTTCCTGAAGCAAAAATTCTTTGAACAGGCGGTGATATTTGAACTGGGGGGTGCCGGGACCCGAATCGATGCGCTGGATAAAAAGATTGCGTTTCACAAGCTCGGACAGGATTTCAAGGGCATTGACTGGTGAAAAAATATGGTTCACAGCTTCAAGATCAATAATATCCAGGATCGATGTTTTTACCAGGAATTCGCAAATCTGATCGGGCAGGTTGTGGTAAATCTCTTTGGAGAAAAAGTGAAATGCCTCTGAAGACAATCTTTTGGGCAGGTTTTTTAATGCCTTGAACTGCCGGATGGACTCCGAGACCAATGTAAGCCCCCCAGCCCATCCGCCGGTCACTTGTTGGATTTTTTCAATATCAGTATGCGTTAAGATATCGGGAAAAAATAATTGGATTTCATCCCGGGTAAAGGCCAGGTCCTCGTTGATGAGGGTGAAAATATTCTGTTCCATTTTCAGGCGGGGCATGTTCAATGCCGGGATGGTCCTGGATAATATAAAGAATTTAATATGATCAAAGCGCCTGGAAAGCAGACCCTTGACCATACTGAATCCTGTTGATGCCTCATCTATAGACTCGAAATCATCCAAAACCAGGACCAAGGTATCCGGGATCTCTTCTAAAAGGATGGACAATCCTTCAATCTGTCTCAGCACGCCATCTTCAGCACCCAAGGTCGTATCTGGAATGAAAATATCATTCCCTTTAGGCGTATCTTCACAGGTTCCAAGCACTGCCCTGAAAAGTTTGTCTGATAATTTGTGGTGGTCCCGGTCATCAGGGCCTAAGTGAAACCATATGGCCGGCCGGTTTTGCTGCCAGAGAAAAGAGGCGGCCAGGGTCGATTTCCCCTGTGCAGCCTGGCCTGTGATCAGAAAATTCTGGTGGTGGTAGTTTTTTTCAAGAAGATGAAGCAGCCGCTGCCGTTTAACGGCATCCGGAATATAAGGAAGGTTGTATCTTATGGTCATCTTCTAAAATTCCTGTTTATTCTTCGGTAAAGGATTCTTTTAATGTGGCCATCTTATCCATGCCGGCCATCTGGAATACCCTTACATAATTATATGAAAGGTTTTCAAGAAAGACTGTGATCTCTTTTTGCATCAGGTCCTGGATAACCCCGATTAAAAGGGAAATGCCGGAACTGTCAATGGAGAAACTTTCGTCAAATATAAGGCGGACTTTATGGATACCGTCTGCTGTTTTGTCTTTAAAAAGGCCTAAAAACTTTTCTTTTGATGAAGCCGTCAGCTTGCCTTTAACAGAGACCTCAAGGCAATTGTTTTGCCTGGCTGCAATAAATTTTACATCCAGATCCCCGGGCATCTGCTTTCGTTTTTCAGCCCTTGCCAGGGCTGCGTTGAGTGCTTGCCTCTCCACCGGCTTGTTGATAAAATCCGAAGCATCCAGGTCCAGGGCTTTTACGGCGGTTTCCATATCGCCGTGGCCGGTGATAATAATTACCTGCGCATCAATACCTGTTTTCCGAATCCGCCGCACCACTTCCAGCCCGTCAATACCCGGCATCTTTATATCGGTGAACACGATTTGAGGTCTTAACTCCTCAAACATGGAAAGCCCCTTTTCCCCGTCTTCAGCAGTATAAACCTCGTAGCCGTAGGCGGTCAAAAATAGTTTAAACATGGACAGGGTCGGTTTTTCATCATCAATAACCAGGATTTTCATTTTATTTTCCTTTATGCTTTTTGCCTTTTTTCAGGGTGTTTCTTTTGAATGAGCCGGAAACATGATGATAAAGCTGGCGCCGTTTTCAGGCATATTCTCCACATTGATGGTTCCATTGTAATCCCTGATAATGCCCTGGATAATGGGAAGCCCGAGACCCAACCCTTCGCCCATCTCCTTGGTTGTAAAAAAAGACTCGAAAATGCGGTTCATCTGATCCGGATCAATACCGGTGCCGTTATCTGAGACCACAATGGCAACACTATTGGATTTTGAGAAAGTAGAGAGGGTGATCAGTCCTTTTTCAATATCATTTTGGGTTTCGATTCTTTCGTTTACCGCATCCCTGGCATTGGTGACCAGGTTGAATATGACCTGTTCCATCCTATTGTTATGGGCTAGAACCTTGGGGATACTTTCATCCAGTTTTAAGGTCAGATCAATGTTCTGCAGCGTGATCTGGCGGCCGATGATCTTATTGACCGATCTGATGCAATCATTAATATTGATGACTTCCCTTGCAAAATCGGCTTTTTTGGAAAAGGTTTTCAGCCGGCTGACAATTTCGCTGGCCCGTGAGACCTGGGTACTGATTTCGCCTAATACCATCTGCAGGTCATCTTCTTTAACCTTCTTTTGCTGTTCATTCATCATGCACAGGTATTCGCTGCCCATTTTGATGGCATTCAGCGGCTGATTGATTTCATGGGCAATGCCGGCGGACATTTTTTCTAAATTGGTCATTTTACTGGCCTGTATGAGCTGGGAATCCTTTTCCACAAGCTCTGTGATGTCGGTGGCGGCCACAATAATAACATCCTTATTCCGGTAAACGGCTGGCCGGGCATGGATGTTGACAAATACTGATTTGCCGTCCTTCTTGTAAAACTTGACCTTGGACCGGATTACCATGGTGTCGCCTTCAGGGTAATGCTGTATAAACTTTCCGTCATCCAGGCTGGAAAGGGAGAACAGGTCCATGCGGATCAGCTCATTCCTTTCATAGCCAAAGAGCCTTAAGGCATTGGGATTGGCATCCAGGATTTTAAAGGTCTTTTTGTGGACCACAAAAATGGGGTTGGGGCCGCTTTTAAATAAAGACCGGTAGCGGCCCTGGGATTCTTTAAGCTTTTCCGTGGATGATTTCAGCCGCAAGGTCATCTTCATAAATGAGTTTGTCAGCTTGTCTATCTCATCATCCTTTGCCCCGGTTTTTGAAAGGTTCTGGTCAACGGATTCTTTGGAAATAATATTGAAATTTCCCTTGGTAATCTGGTCCGTGTACCGGATCAATGAGGAGACAGGTTTAGTGATATGCAGCGCCAGTCTATGGCTGATGAAAAAAAAGATGACGCTGATTACGGATAAAAAACTTAAAAAAACCAGCCGCAGATCAGAGATGAGCTTTTCGATGTGCTGTTTATCAAGGCCCATCTGGACTGAACCTATGGTATAAATCCCTTCTTTGACCGGCACCACCACATGGAAAACCGAATGGCGGCCTACTTTGATGCTGACAATATTTTCTTTCTTGACATTCTGATTTTTGACAATGCTTTTTATGTTGTCAGGAAAGCCTGTGGTAAAGGTATGTGCCAGAATATTTTTCTGGTTGTCGCTGATGATCAGGTAATTGACAATATCCTTGCGGTTGCCGAGCCTGGCATCATAGGCCAGTGCGGTTAATTCGGCCTTGTTCTTGGTTAAAATATAAACTCTGGAACTGTCTGCAATACCCTGGGCAATGC
>JAAEMC010000822.1 GCA_024225895.1 Desulfobacteraceae bacterium
AAATAAGTTCCAAATAATAATATAAACCAGTGGAATCACTTAAAAAAGCAAATCGATTTAGTATCAAACGATTTCTATACTTGAGGAGTAGAAATGGCTATACGCTTATCGGAACGTTATTCTGCGATTTGCTATAGGGTGATTCTGAATAAATAAGTTCCAAATAATAATATAAACCAGTGGAATCACTTAAAAAAGCAAATCGATTTAGTATCAAACGATTTCTATACTTGAGGAGTAGAAATGGCTATACGCTTATCGGAAAGTTATTCTGCGATTTGCTATAAATATCTACAGTGTTTTGGAAGAATGCGGTACCCATTGAACTTTCCTGGTCTTTACCACTGAAGGGATGAGCCCCAGGGTAACGATAAACACGAAAACCAGGATTGCACTGAACAAAATCAATGTATCATAATCACTTAACTCAAGATTCATCCATGTCCAGTTTTTGGAAAGAATGCCGTATTCAATCACCTTGCCGCTGAGGATCCCTGAAATGGCGGCGCCACCCACTTGAAGCGATGAACATATTGAGATGACAACAGATTTGTTCTCCTGGGGGGCCAGGGCCATCATTTCTGAGGTTAGAGCAATGGAAGATGCAGCCTGTATCAGCCCTAGATTAAAAGTGATAAAACTAAAGTAAACCGGCAAGGATACCGGTATGATATTTCTAAACACCACAATGAATAAAAACGTGAAGTATGAAAAATGAACCACAAGAAAAACCAGTTTGGTTCCAAATTTATCCACCATTTTACCCCCCACATAAAAACCAATCATGGAACCGATAAACAGCATGGTTCCCATATGGACGATGGTGTCATCACTGAAAAAAAGAACATTTTTTTCAAGCAGCCCAAGTGTCACAGGCCAGGCCCCTGTGGCAAGCATCAATAAAAAACAATAGGCACAAAAGGGAAGATACCCGGGAACCAGAGGAATAGAGGATAAAATACCGGCGATGGAGTTACCTTTAGAATTACTCTTTTCAACTTCCGGAATTTTTAAATATAAAAATATCTGAAGAGCTAAAAGGACGGTGAAAAAAGCCAGAATCAGTTGATATATGGAAAGTGACACATTTTGTTCCAGAATGAATGTGATAACAAGGGAGCATGCAATGGCAAAGATCTGAAATGTCAATCTCAAATTTCCAAAAAAGCTGCCACGTATTGACTCTGGAACCAGGGGGCTCAGCAATGCAAACCAGCCTGCAAAAATCCCGGAAAATCCGATGCTGAAAGTAATAATTCCCAGTATGATCATTA
>JAAEMC010000823.1 GCA_024225895.1 Desulfobacteraceae bacterium
TATATAATAAGGATATCCCACTTGGTGCTATGATTGAGATTCCGTCTGCAGTGATCATGGCAGAAGAATTTGCCGATCATGTGGATTTTTTCAGTATTGGCACCAATGACCTGATCCAGTATTCCATGGCCATTGACAGAAGAAACCGGAAAGTGGCCCATCTCTATCAGGCCATGAATCCGGCTGTTCTTAAAATGATTAAAATGACCTTTGATGCGGCACAAAAAAAGGGGATTGATCTGGTGATGTGCGGTGAGATGGCGGGCGATCCTTTTAATCTACCTGTCCTTGTCGGGTTGGGTCTTCGGGATTTGTCCATGAATTCAGCCGCCATTCCGGCAGTGAAAAAAATGATTCGGGAGCTGGATACAAAACAAGCCACCCGAGATGCCCAAAAAATTCTGAAATGTGTCAGTGTTAAACAGATTTCAGACTATATCCAAAATAAATACAAAGCAATTCTCCCTTTCAGCGGAACGGATGAGTAAATCATGAATCAGAACTATATCAAAGTGATTGCCACCAATAAAAAGGCCCGGCATAATTATCAAATTGATGATGAATTCGAAGCCGGCATTGTCCTTGTAGGAACCGAAGTGAAATCCATCCGGGAGGGCAGGGTCAGTTTTCAAGATGCCTATGCAGACATTAAACAAGGGGAATTGTTTTTACGGCAGCTTCATATTGGACAGTACAAATATGCCTATAACAGTAACCATGACTTGCTCAGGACCCGTAAACTTTTGCTCCATAAATATGAAATTATGAAACTGCAGCGAAAGGTAAGGGAAAAAGGCTATACTATTGTCCCTTTAAAAATTTATTTTAAGGACAACAAAATTAAAGTACAGATCGGGCTTGCCAAGGGAAAAAAGCTCTATGACAAGAGGGAAAGCATAAAGCAAAAAGATATCAAAAGGGATATGGATAGGGAACGAAAAAAAAGCTCTTACTAAGCCCAAATCCACCATCAAATTCCATAACATGCCACAATAACAACAAAAAGGCACATCCCTGGCCATTATCAAGGTGTCAGATGCAAGGCGCCAGGAAGTGACAACTAAAGGCGTATAAGTCATACTCCGCTAAGGAGGAACGAACGCAGGCAGCGCGGTAGGTGGCGCCTTGATGGTGGATCATGGTAAGGCTTCGATATTGACTTTTAGACGCTTTTTGATTATAGTATATTTAGATTTGATCTTTTACAATTTGGGGGCGAAATGGCTTCGACGGAGATTACGATGTCCATGGTAGCATACCGAGCATTTCTGCCAGCTCGTAAAACCGGCGGGAAAAAACATAATCGCAGATGATTATAATTACGCTGTAGCTGCTTAAGGCAGCTTCCGTCCTCCCGGGATTCTTCCTGCAAATCCTGGAGCAGGGCGTCGACTTTGCAGGACCGCCTTGACAAAATGCCTGATTTTTCAAGGTTGAATTATTTCAGGCTAAGCTGTTAAAAATCCATCCTGAAGGAGTTTGAACAGCAAATTTTAAATTACAGGATAAGTATGTAGAAGCCTGGGCTGACTGTTTTCGGACGCGGGTTCAATTCCCGCCGCCTCCACCAAAACACACCTCACAAATCATCACAAAACTTACCGAAATCCTCATTAACAAAGGGTTTCGGTTTTGTTTTTTAGTAAGAACCTTTCATATAACATCCCAAAAAATCACTTGACATACCGTCACAAGTGACGGTATCTGATACAGTATATGACGGTATTTAAAAATTAGATACCGTCAATTCTGCCAAAGTTCAGGAACCACAAGGGAGATGAACGATGGAAAATCTTACCGCACTACAGGTCAAAACAGCCAACCCCGGCCCTAAACAGTATAAGCTAACCGATGGCAAGGGGTTGTATCTTCTTGTCACAAAAACCGGCAAATACTGGCGCTATGATTACAGATACCTGAACAAGAGAAAAACGCTTGCATTGGGTGTCTACCCTGATGTTTCTCTTAAAAAAGCCCGGGAAAGGCATCGTGATGCAAGAAAGCTCTTAACCGATGACATTGATCCAGGCCATTTCAAAAAAGTTACAAAAGCTGCCAGGTATCAAGCCGCTGAAAACAGCTTTGGAAAATTTGCATGGGAATGGTTTGCAAAACAGCAATGGACAGAAGGACACAGGAGAACAGTAAGAGGGCGTTTAAATAATGATATTATTCCCTGGCTTGGTGATCGTCCTGTCATCGAAATAACTGCCCAGGAAGTCCTGGTTGTTTGCAGAAGAGTTGAGAATAGGGGAGCCATTGAATCCGCCCATCGCATAAAAACGATTTGTTCTCAGGTATTTCGGTATTGTGTTGCATCTGGAATTGTTGAAAGTGATCCATGCCGGGATCTTGCCAAAGCTTTAACACCAGCTGTGCCCAAAAATATGGCAACAATAACCGATCCTGTTAGGGTTGGCGAGCTTATGAGGGCAATTGAGGGATATGGAGGACATTCAGTTACAAGGGCAGCTTTACAACTTGCTCCGCTTGTTTTTGTCCGACCAGGGGAGCTTCGACATGCTGAATGGTCTGAATTTGATTTTGATCAGGCTGTTTGGAAAATACCGTCAGAAAAGATGAAAATGAGGCAACCGCATCTGGTACCACTTTCAAAACAAGCTGTGGAAATCCTCAAAGATATCAAGTTGTTAACCGGAGATAGGCGGTATGTCTTCCCATCCGCCAGAACTACCGTCAGGCCCATGAGCAACAACGCCATACTTGCGGCTCTAAGGCGTATGGGTTATCCAAAAGAAGAGATAACCGGTCATGGCTTCAGAGGTATGGCTTCAACACTATTGCATGAGCTCGGATGGGATTCAAAACTAATTGAAAGACAATTGGCACACTCTGATAAAAATACCGTCAGAGCTGCCTATAATCATGCCGAATATTTGCCTGAGCGCATAAAGATGATGCAGGCTTGGGCTGATTATTTAGACGGCCTGAAAGCTGGTGGTGATGTTATTCATTTAAAAAGGAACGCATAAATCTCTGGGATAGGGGGCAGCTGATCAATGATTTTGAAAGATGGAATTTCTGAGTCATTTCCCAGGGCATAAATCAGGGTTTTGTGACAGGAAACAAAATATGGATCTTGAATACTATTTTAGGAATGAGATTGATTTTAGGAATCTCAAATCTGTAGCCAATTTGCTGTCGACCAAATTTCAATGCATAAACAAAATATCATTTCTACAAGGCAAAGAGGATCGACAATACATCCTTCTATTTGAGACTGACAGTACAAATTCATTAGATTTTATATCCTTATCCATAATGATGGATCATGGAATTTTAGAGTACCAAGAGAATAGGGATATTCTTATAAAGGCTAAATCAACTCATTATTCGCTTGAGAGGTCTTTTATAGAGAACTGGTATGTTTTTCGTGTAGACGTTGATGGATATTATTTAAGTCATCCTTCATTTGAGGAAAAGTATGATTGGGAGGGATTTGACGCATTATCTATTGAAGAGAAAGTAGAAAGAATTAATAAAGGTATCAAGCTTATTGGGCGATTTCTTCCACCTACGGA
>JAAEMC010000824.1 GCA_024225895.1 Desulfobacteraceae bacterium
CTTACTATCATCCGGGTCAATGAAATCGACTTTGTCCGAATCATTGGTGCCAAAGATGACAAGTCCCACGCCGGTTGCATATGCCGGATTTTTAACAATATCTTTAAGGCCGCCTATTTTATTGGGCTCTCCAATCCTTACCGGTACACCAAAAACAGATTCGGCTATTTCTGGAATCCCATCCATGATCACACTACCGCCGGTCAGTACAAACCCTGCGGGAAATGCATTTTCAAGCCCATTGGAAAAGAGTTCTTTTTTGAGCAGGGAAAAGATTTCTTCAACCCTGGGTTCAAGGATTTCAGCCAGGATTCCCTTTGAAAGTCTTTTCGGGTCTCTGCCACCCACGGCAGGAACTTCAATGGTCTGACCCGGGACAACATGGCTGGGCATACAGGTGCCATGTCCTATTTTAATTTTTTCAGCTTCTGGAAGGGGGGTCCGAAGACCAATGGAAATGTCGTTGGTCAGGTTATGTCCCCCAAGGGTCAGTTCAAAGGTGTATTTAATATTATTGTCCTTAAAAAGGGCAAGGTCTGTTGTTCCACCACCCATATCGGCAAGCACACAGCCAAGTTCCTTTTCTTCGTCCGTGAGCACAGCCTCTCCCGAAGCTAGTGATTCCAGGGCAATATCGCATACCTCAAGGCCTGCCTTGTTGCAGCATTTCACAATATTACGGGCAGAGGAAACCGCACCGGTAACAATATGAATTTTGGCTTCCAGCCGGATAGCCGTCATGCCCACCGGATTTTGAATGGATTCCATATCATCCACAATAAATTCCTGGGGAATGACATGAAGAATTTCTCTATCCGTTGGAATGGCAACAGCTTTTGCCGCATCGACCACTCTTTCCACATCACTTTGGGTGATTTCCCTGCCTTTGATGGCGATAATGCCGTGGCTGTTGAATCCTTTGATATGATTGCCGGCAATCCCGACATAGACCGATGAAATATCGCAACCGGCCATAAGTTCGGCTTCTTCCACCGCTTTTTTGATGGAATCCACCGTGGATTCAATATTCACAACTGTCCCTTTGCGAAGCCCTGTGGAAGGGTGAGAGCCGACCCCGATGACATTAATTTCATCTTCAAGCATTTCTCCCACAACAGCACACACTTTGGTTGTGCCGATATCCAGGCCGACGATAATTTTCTCGTTTCCCTGCAATTCATACCCCCTTTTCAATATTGTTGTGCAGAGTGATATTATCTTTTGTCTTGATAAAAATTTTTTCAATATTGTAAAGATCCATGGATCCGATACTTTTATCAGGATAGTTTTTTGCCATATATACACTTATTTTTTGTGCTTTTCGTAATTTCTCTTCAAAATCACCAAACCCCAGCTTGATTTTAATAGTTGATTCATCATTTTCTTCTTTTGGATTGTAGATATCATTGGTTTCAATGGTTATGCCCGTTCTTTCACAGCCAATGATCTGTTTAATACTGCCAAAGCTGTTGATGGAAAGAATTTTCATAATGGAATTGAACAGTTCCCCGTGAAAAAGATATTGATTCTCCTGGTTGGTGAGCTCAAGTCCGGTGATAACCGGCAGATTTTCAATATTATCTTCTTTGGGATTATATTCTTTAAAAGGTTTCCCTGATGTGTTGATAATTATATCTGCCAGATTCTCAATTTTTACAATGGCCAAGGGGACTTCTTCTCTTATAGTAATCACCAGGGTGGAGTTGAGTTTACGCTTCACCGCTGCCGATTGAATCCAGGGATGGGAGGCAACCTGTTTTTCGATGATAAATTTGTTGACTGAAAAGATATTGTCTTGTTTTGAAATGCGGGCAAGGCTGATGATGTCCTGTCTGGAAACCCTGTTTGCACCTATCACTTCAATATGGTTGACATTGAAGTAATCTGACTGGGTGACGTAATCATAGGCAAAAATTGAGGACAGGCTCAAAACACTGACAAAGGCTACGATCATAATAAACCGTAAAAAAATATCAATGCTGCTGCCAAAGTCAGCCCTGGATGAACTGGTCTTCTTTTTGGGAACCGGTTTAAACTTGTTTGCCTGTATTTTTTTATTCGCCATGTACCCTCACTTCCGTTTCCA
>JAAEMC010000825.1 GCA_024225895.1 Desulfobacteraceae bacterium
CACAGCAAAAAAAACATGTGATGCTCGTGGATGATGAAGAAGACATCCGCGAGGTGCTTTCCATTACCCTGGAAGACCTGGGGTATGATGTTTTGTCCGCGGAAAACGGGGAAACTGCTTTAAAATTATTCCAGGCCCATCATCCCTCAATTGTACTGACGGATATTAAAATGCCGGGCATGGACGGCATTGAGATATTAAGAAAAATCAAAAGCATAAACCCCCATACCCAGGTGATAATGATCACAGGACATGGTGATACCGACATTGCCATTGAAAGCCTGAAGCATGAAGCCATCGATTTTATCACCAAACCCATTTCCACCACTGCTCTTGAAATCGCCTTAAAGCGGGCCAATGAAAAGATCGTCACCCGCCGGCAATTAAAAGAGTATACTGAGGGTTTGGAAGACCTGGTCCGCGAAAAGACCATGCTCCAGGATAATCTTTCGAACCTGGGCGTGATGATCGGCTCCATCTCTCACAGTGTCAAAGGCCTTTTAACCAAGCTGGACGGCGGGCTTTACCTGGTAGAATCGGCAGTGGACAAAAAAGACCAGATCCGGATGGCCGAGGGCCTTGAAATTTTAAAGCTGACCATTGAACGCATTAAAAAGATGATTTTTGATATCCTTTATTATTCAAAGGAAAGAAAGGTGAAAGTTGAAACCATTGATGTGGTGAAATTTGCCAATGAAGTGGCTGATATCGCAGAACAAAAGGGCATCCCCCACCATATTCGCATCACCCGCGAATTTGAAGGTGCCCCAAAAAAGATCAAGGCAGACCCTGAATATATGCGGTCCGCCCTGATCAACATCCTGGACAATGCCGTGGATGCCTGCATTGGCGACCGTTCCAAACAGGCCCACCGCATCGGTTTCACCATCCGGGAAGAAACGGAAAACATCATATTTGAAATTCGTGACAACGGCATCGGCATGGATAAAAAAACCAGGGACAAGGTCTTTAACCTCTTTTTCTCCTCAAAGCAGAGCAAAGGCACGGGATTCGGCCTTTTTATCTCCAAAAATATCATCCACCGGCACGGCGGTTTCATCAATGTTAAATCTGCCAAGGGCAAAGGCACCTGTATTGAAATCAAGATCCCGAAAAAAACGTGATTTCAATTGCTTTATTGACAGGTCTTTCTGGATGCACGCACCGAAAGGCTCCTCAAACAATTAGTACTTTTCGGCTCAAAACCACTTTAAAATTGAAATCACCATTGGGTAACTGCCACTGTCCCCTGCAAGGATAAAGAGCAGACCTGACCCCCTCTTTAATAGGAATAGCTAGATTCCGTTTTTGACCGGTTAGTGATATAGACATTATAGGAAACACAGCCTACATTCTGGAGCTGGGTTCCAAATTGGCGTCCTTCGACGCGGATCGTGTAGGACACGCCCTGCTGGAACTCAAAGGCAATGGTGCTGAAATCAAAGCTATGGGTGGTGTCTTGCGGGTTGTGGTAGTGATATTCGTTCACTGCAAAACCGGAATACGGATTTTCAAATACCCGGACCCTGAAATATTCGATATTTGTGTCAGTACTGTCCCAGGAAATAACAGGATTGGCATTGGTGCCCCCGATGACCTGGAGGTTGGCCGGCCTTTCCAGCTTGGTGATGCTGCCGGATGGAATGGTGCCTGATACAGTCTGGCCGTCGGTGGTCCATACGGCAGTTTTGCCTTCCACTGCCTTTGGATTGGCTGTGGCGTAGCCCCAGTAAGTACCGTCGCCCACTATGGAAAGTGTGGTTGTTGCCATGGTGGCGCCGTTTGAGGCCATCAGTTCAAATGTGGGAAGATTGGAAGGGGTTGAATTCAGGTCAGCCCATCCATATATGCCCCAATTGCCGCTAATATCGTGGTCTGCCCCGATCCAGATATCTTTGTAGATACTGCAGTCGGTGGATGATGTTGGAGGGGGATCATGGCTGGCGTCCCCTTCAAAGACCAGGTTGGTGCCGGCTTGGGAAACAGTCGGACTGTTTTCATCCAGGTTTTCGTCAAAGGTCTCCACCTTGGTTTCGGTCTCATCAACACTGTCGGACACGCATTCCGATCCCGAGGTACCATGCCCGCAGACAACACCGCCGATATCATCTATATCACCGCTCAGGGTATCGGGATCATCTGCTTCTATCACCGTAGTCAAAAGCGGGGCTTCGGCCGCCTGTGCCACAATGGTAATATCCACAGCCTGCGGCGGGATAGCATTTTCCAGGATATCAAAGAATTTTTGGATCCCGGCAGCCGCCAGTTGAATGGCGGAGAATACCGCGTCACTCAGCCCTTTAGTGGTTGTGGCGATGTTTTCCTCAAACCGTTGGGCATCCGTGGGTAGGGCTACATTCCGATTATAAGTGACGGACCCGTCTGACAGGATAAAGGCCAGGTCTACGGTGCTGGATGTATAGTTTTCAAACAGGACGATGGTGCCGTCGATTTCGCCCTTCTGGGGCAGGCCGTCCTCGCTGTAAACCACGACAGACTGTCCGTCGATGGAGTAGACGCTTTTGGCGCCATCTTCAGTGGTCAAAAGGGTTTCTCCCTCGGTGCTCACGCCCACGGCGACATATTCGCTGTTGCCTGTATCAGCGAACATGACCTCCTGGTCTGTAACGTCAAATATGGCGGCATCGCTCCAATCGCCATTGCCGTAATTATTCCATCCCATGACATACCAGGTGTGGTTGCCCTGGTTTAAGGATTTGCGCAATTGAGCGGAACAGTTTCCTTCTTCGCAGGCAGCCTCGGGATAGCCGTTGGTATTGTTTTCTACCTCATACCACTGCACAACCTTGGTGCCGTCAATATCATTTTCTACATAGAGTTTGTACCAGGTGGCCAGGGGATCTTCGGTCCAGATCAGGGTCGGTGAGGCCCCGCGGGTTTTGTTGATGGGGGCGACTATAGTGCATTCGTCCGGCGCCCGGTCATTGCCGGAAACGCTGAAGGTTCCGGTATCGCTCCAGGGGCCGTTGCCGTCATTGTTCCACCCGTGCACATACCAGGTATAGCTGTCGGTGGCCAGCTCCGTGGTGATGGTAGCGGAACACAGGCCGCCGGTGCAGATGGCCTGGGGGTATAGTGCCGAATTGTCACTGGTTTCAAACCATTGAACCAGCTTGTAATCCCCTGTGGTGCTTTTCAGATACAGTTTATACCAGGTGCCAGCGCCGACAGCCTCATTCCAGGTAAATGTCGGTGTTGCCCCGGTGGTGGCGGACACCGGTGATGTCAGTGTAATGCTGCCCGGTACCTGGGCCATTACAGGTGACGTACATAAAATAAAAATGATTACTGCAAGCCAATAGCGCATGTATCTTGTTGACAGATTCCTGAAGAAAAGTTGCTCCATACTGTTTCGCTCCTAGTATTTCAATTTTCACAATTAAACCGGGATTAATTTAATATCTCATGACAAGGGGCAGCAAAATATCCGGAAAATATAATTCAGTTGCGTACACAGAATTGAAACGGGAATTTTACCAAGACGCTTCTAACACAAAGCCCATAGATTTCACAAGATATAAAATTCGAAATGCGAAAGAAAATACGATGGACGAGAAATTACTCCGGATGCAGGCGGCATGATGTTACGAAAATTAAAAAAAAGATTATCAGATTGAAAAAAAAGAATTGCGTCAGCGGTAAATGATTCCACTAAATATGGAAGAAATCAAACACAGTATCTGAGTCATGCTGAGCTGGATTCCTTGATACGACTTTGCATCCGTTGGGGTAGACATCATAAAGGGTGCCGTTAGTTATTGCACCACCATATAATACTTTTAAATTCTCCGGGCTGTTTTCCCAACAATTGCTTGTAGAAGGCATGTTCTCTGTAGTTTAGACTCTTATCGTCCTTAAATTATAAATAATTTCAAATAGGAGTTCCTGATGAAGAAATTTATTCTTTTCTTTATTATTATTCAGTTGTGTTGAAAAATCTGTACAATTCTCTGATTTTACAACCCCGGATGAAAGAGCGCTTTATGATTTAATGCTTCAAAGATGCAAGGCAATCAATGATCGGGATATGGATTTGTTCAGATCCATTTATGTTCCCAATTCCCCTGAACTTGAATGGATTGAAAAAAAAGGGATGTCCATGTGGAATAGCCACGACGTCGTCAGAGTAGGATCAAGTTTGACGCAACCCGCAATATTTGTATGGCCTTTCAAAACTTAAAAAACGGGTAGTGGTGGGAGCCTGGGTCTTATATGCCTTTTAATGGATGCCGAGGCAACTTATTAAATAATAAGAATTTTCAAAATTTCAGGCGTTTTCAGGGCAATATTGCTCTTTCAGGCATTAAAAAAAGCAATATTAGGATACATCCATGTCAAGGCCATTTTCTATTAGGCTGGTTTTGATGTCAAAAAGATAGCAGCTTTTTCCCCAAATAAATAGAAACAGGATTAACCGCATAACAACAAGTATATTGAAACAATGCAGCGAAGATGATTAAGACTACACGTATAACGATCTTTTTTATCTTAAAAAAACAAATTCAGGGATTGGTTTTAGTTGTTTTTTAGGCCCCAACCAAACAACCTCTATCGTACACGTGACGGCGGGTTTTGTTCCGTTCGTTTTCCATGCTTCATGAAAAAATACAACTCTGTAATCTCCATCTTTTTTCCAGGTTGTCTTGATATCTAATTGATCTGCGAAAACAACCCCATCATTATAGTTGATATTTACCTTATAGACGGCAAAAGTAGATCCTTCATTGTACCATTTATCAGCTATTGTATCGATGCCGATAATAGTTTCTCTTGCACGACCGAAATACTTTAAATAGTTTGCATGATATACTACACCGGAATGGTCTGTGTCTTCGTAATAAATTTGGACTTTTAAATGATGCTCTTTTTTATTTTTTTCTACCATTATTAATACCTTTATTTACAATTCAAAATCGGACTATTATTCAGATTAATTATTGAACAATAATTGCTTTCTTAATTAGTTCCTCAGCAATTTTTACGTTTAATAAATCTATAGTGGTTTTATTAAATACAATTACCGGGTCTTTCTGTATTTGAACGGGAATGTCATAGAGTTTTTTCCCTTTTTGGTGACTATCTAAAATCGTAGCTGCCATTTTACCCAAAGTGTAATAATCAACTACTGTTCCTATCATAGCTCCTTGATCAATAAATTTTTTTATAGCACCAATGCTTGGAATTTTTGATTTTCTTAATTCTTTCCCTATCAGGCTGGCATTGGAAACAATGAAACTGTCCGATGGTAAGTAAACAGCATCAACATCAATTAAGTTATCAACAAGTTTTTGTAAGTTTTTTTCAAGTATTTGATTGGCGGGAGGAGAACGTAATGAAATAACTTGGAAATTGAATTTATTACTAAGTTTCTTAAGATTCTCCATTATAATCATAGAGTTCTTTTCCAGGGGATTAAAAAGAACTGCTAATCGCTTGAATTGGATTACTTTCATTGCATTTTCGATTTGCAGTTGAATGGGTACTTTGCTACTGGCTCCACTAATATTGCCCCCTGTGGAATCCATGCTTTTCACTATTTCTGATTCTACCGGCCCCGTTACAATGTTAAAAATATGTGGGACTTTATTCTTTAAAAGTGTCTTAGTCATTTTAGTAGCAGTTGTTCCAAAAGTATAAATGTAATCATATTGTTCAAATTTTACGCTCCTTATAAGGGATGAAAACTCATGTCTTTTGTTTTCTGCATCAAAGACACTATATTTAATCGAATATCCTAATTCATTTAAACCATCTTTAAATCCTTTTTCTGCTTGCGTTTCACCTCTCCATAAGATTAAGGCTAATTTTAAGGGTTTTGTTTTTCCAAAGCCAGGATTAACCAGAATAGTAAATATAATAGTCACCACAGTTAATACTATAAAAACGACCATATTCTTTTTCATGCAGTCACTCCACTTTTAAAAATGATTACTATGCATTCTTCGATTTGAGTTGAATAAAAAAGTTTCTTGTTCAAATCGTCACTTTTTACCTGATTCATACCCTTTATATTTTTTTAAAAACTACTTATTTCGATGATCTCAAGCCCTTCAACGGTTTGAACTCAGTTGCCGCCGAGCATCAGCCAGCGTACAAGAAGTGAACCCGTTCCTTGCGGTC
>JAAEMC010000826.1 GCA_024225895.1 Desulfobacteraceae bacterium
ATTGGTTACAGGCCCGGATGCCGTAAATGTCCAGCGATCACCGGATATGCCCTGAAAACGGGTTGAGCCGACAGATGCTATTCCTGAGTTGATACCGATATTGACAATAATCGGGGCATTCTGCTCCTTGAGAGATTCATTAATGGTCTTGGCTTTTTTTTGGATGGCATTTGCAGCTAAAACTGCGTTAATGGCATTTGTCTTTGGATCGTTTCCCTGAAAAAGAATCATCAGACCGTCTCCTGCCGTTTCATTGATATCCCCGTTATGTGTCACTATAATATCAAGGAATTTTGAGAAATATGTCTCAATTAAATAATTCATTTTCGTTTGAGAAATATGTTCGCTCATTTTGGTATATCCGGCTATATCTAAAAAAAGCACGGAGATATCCTTTTCTCGCTTATTCAGATCAGGATTTTCAGGGTTATCAGAGATTAAGTCCTGTACGGATTTAGGAACAAACTTGCGCATATGCGTTTGGATGCTTTCAAGCAATTGGACACTCTGGAGAGTTTTTTCCAACTCATTCTTTTTTTGTGTGAGTTCATTTAGTAAGTTTTTCAGATTAAACTCTCTGCTCTCAACTCTGACAATCATCATGCCGAATGCCTCGGCAAGTTCCGCAATCTCGGGAGGATATTTATCCTCTTTAGTCAATTCCATCAGACTGTCTGTCTGATCGTAATCACCCATAGATACTTTTTTTGCCGAATCGATTAAGATCTTAAGCAGTTTGTCATCGGAGGGGGGTATCATAATCTTTCCATTTTATTGTCAGTTAGTTCCACTTCAGGGAAGTCTTTAATATTAACCCAATATAGCCAATTTATCGTGTAAATTATGTAGCATATTTACAGACTGATGAGAATACCCTGGCTATCATCAAGGCGCCACCTGCTTCGTTGCCTGCGTTCGCTCCTCCTTAGTGGAGTATGACTTATAATGCCGGGGTCAGGCTTGACTAATGGGCATTACCTCAAAACACCCAATTGTCAGGCCTGGCCCACATTCAGAACCGTGGAGAAACCAAAATTGTTAAACCCTGATGTAGGGGCGGACCTGTGTGTCCGCCCGTCTAAAGGCTGTATAGATTTTGATTCTATGGTGGGGTTATGGTGGGCTATTGGGGTCCTATGGTGGGGTCCTATGGTGGGCTATGGTGGGGTCTGACCAAGGTCTATGGTGGGGTCTGACCAAGGTAATAGGCTGAAATAATAGATAATAGTCAATAAAATTCCAGTGAAATAGCATCTATATTCAACTTTTTGGTATCAAAAACAGCCATATAGAAAAATCTTTGGTATGTATATCGTCCTATATTGGTATTTTTGATGCCCAAAACGTCGGTATTGCCCCAAAAAAGGTTGGAAATTGAAACATATTTGCAATCATTTCAATTGGTTGGTTTGGTCAGACCCCTCTACCTTGGTCACCCCTCTACCAATTGGTTGGTTTGGTCAGACCCCTCTACCATTGGTTGCCCTCTACCACAGATCTACCAGCCCCAGACCCCTCTACAGCACGCCTCTACAGCCCTCTACAGCAACAGACCCCTCTACCCAGTACCATTCACTATTCAAGACGTGACCCCTTTTAATCATGCCCTGGGGGTGTATAAAATGAGCCAGGCGTTGTAGTCTTTATTGAGGTTGTTCAGATTGGGGGTCATGGCGCGACAAGTGGATTCAACCTTGTCGTTTGGATACCTTGACCAATATGCGATACAGTTCTGCCGATTGGCGTATAAAGACCCTAAAGAACAGCCTTTAATCCAGTGAGCAGTTTTTCAACATTTTTAGATCTTGCCGTATGCCCCATAAGGCCAATCCGCCATATTTTACCAGCCAACGGCCCAAGTCCAGCCCCGATTTCAATCTTGTAGTCATTCAATAGCTTAGCCCGGACACCAGCATCATCCGTATCCTGGG
>JAAEMC010000827.1 GCA_024225895.1 Desulfobacteraceae bacterium
CCGGTCAAAGCCGCCCAGATCAAATTGATTTTAGACGCCTTAAAACGTAATAATTTTAACCGCACTGCTGCCGCCCATGATATGGGCATCCACAAAAGCACCCTGTTTCGAAGGATTAAGAAACTGGGCATCCATCTGTAAAACCCTTTCTTTAAAAACGATTTACCAGTTGCATCTTTGCGCACATTTTAGTCGTAGTTTTGCAACACTTATCTTTCCTGCAGGCCCAACCTCTCCAATCTATTGCAAAGCATAACTATTTGAAATAATAAGCAATTCATCAAATCTCTAATTTCAATAACCCCCAGGCACATGGATTGCAAATACCTGGGATAGAAACATGATTAGAAAGGGAGGGTTAAGTGAAAATCGCTGTGACCATATGGGGAAACCGGATATCTCCGGTGTTTGATGCCGCAAGTAACCTGCTTGTGGCCCATGTTGAGGACAATACGGTACTAAACAAGACCTACAACCCTTTTAAACCTGGAGCACCATCGAGGTTTGTACAATTATTAAAACACCTGGATGTTTCTATTTTAATTTGTGGTGCCATTTCCAAACAACCGGCAGATACGATTGTAGAAAACCAAATTGAGTTGATCTCTTTTGTCAGCGGTAATGCGGAAAAGGTTTTACATAGTTTCGCAGCTCAAAAGGGAATTGAAAAAATATTTATGATGCCGGGCTGCAGCAAGCATTACAGTCAAAGACCCGGTAAAACCAGATCAGATAAGGGAGCAACCTTCAAATGATCCAGATTCTTCTGGCAAGCAGTAATGCGACACAAATCAGTCAATTACTGTTGACCTACAAACCCTGTGATATTGATATAACGGGCGTGACGACCGGCAAAGAGGTCATTCAGATACTTGACAGCCGCACCTTTGATTTTTTGATAGTTGATGAGGCATTTGAAGATTTCTTTGCCAAGGAACTTATCGAAGAAATCCTGAGAATAAATCCAATGATAAATATGGCTGTGCTCAGTTCACTGGATGACAAAGCCTTTCACGAATTTTATGAAGGGCTGGGACTTATAGGCAGAATTCCGTGCTTTCCCGGAAAAAAGGATATCAAAAGCCTTTTTATAAAATTATTGCACATTCTTGAAATTACAACCGACATGCCAAAAATCAAAACAAAGGAATACAAAAGATGATTATCAGTGTGGCCAGCGGTAAAGGCGGAACCGGGAAAACCACCGTGGCGACAAACCTTGCCTATTCCCTGAAAGAAAAGGTGCAGCTTCTGGACTGCGATGTTGAAGCACCCAATTCCCATCTGTTTTTAAATCCTGAAATAGAAAAGAAACACCTGGTAAACGCATCGGTTCCAAAGGTGGATCAGGCCAAATGCAGTCTTTGCAAAAAATGCATGGATATCTGCCGCTATGGGGCCATTGCGGTTTTGGGAAAAACAGTTATGACCTTTGAAAATTTGTGTCATTCCTGCGGCGGATGTTTCCAGGTTTGCCCTGAAAACGCTATCGTGGAAAAAAATCGCACCCTGGGTACGGTTGAATCAGGTCATGTAAACGGCATCTCATTCATCCATGGCCGCCTGAATATCGGCCAGGTCATGGTACCACCCATCATCCGGGAAGTCAGAACCTTTGAAAAAAAGAATATGGTGAACATCATTGATGCACCGCCAGGCACATCCTGCCCGGTGATCGCATCGGTAAACCATGCAGATGTAGTCCTTCTGGTTACCGAACCTACCCCCTTCGGCCTCCACGACTTGAAATTGGCAGTAAAAACCGTACAGGCCCTCAATGTTCCCCACGGGTTAGTGATCAACAGGGTGGGTATCGGAGACAGTGCAGTCGAAGCGTTTGCAAAAGAGCATCATTTGCCTGTACTGATGAAAATACCCTTTGATAAGCAGATTGCCCTGGTTTATTCCAAAGGACTGCTCATTGCAAAGGAACTGCCGGAATACAAGGAAAAATTCATCCAATTATACAAAAAAACAAAAGAACTGGCGACAAAAGGAAATTGATTCAATGAAAGAACTGGTTATTTTGAGCGGTAAAGGCGGTACCGGTAAAACAAGCCTTACGGCAGCATTTGCCTCAATTGCCAAGAATATACTTTTATGCGACACAGATGTGGATGCTGCAGACCTTCACCTGCTGATGAATCCTGAAATAAACAAGACCCATGATTTTATCGGAGGCAATGAGGCTGTTATTGATCCGGACAAGTGTACCCAATGCGGTCTTTGTATGGAACTTTGCCGGTTTAATGCCGTGAAAGACACTTTTGAAATTGACCTGTTTAATTGCGAAGGTTGTGGTGTTTGTTACGATCTCTGCCCGGAAAAGGCGATTGCTTTCCCCAGAACCGTCTGCGGGCAATGGTTTATATCAGATACCCGTTTTGGCCCCATGGTCCACGCCAGGCTGGGTATCGCCCAGGAAAACTCCGGTAAACTGGTCTCGCAGGTCAGGCAGGCAGCCCAAAAAATGGCAAAAACAAAAAATAGGGATCTCATCATTACCGATGGTCCTCCGGGCATTGGTTGCCCGGTAATCGCCTCCATCGGCCAGGCCACAGCTCTGCTCCTCATTTGTGAACCCACGGTTTCGGGTCTGCATGATCTTAAACGGGTCATCGAACTTGCCAGGCATTTTAAAATCCCTGCAATGACCTGTATCAACAAATATGATCTGAATCCAAAACAAACAGGTACCATTAAAGCCTTTTGCGAAAAAACAAAAATCCCGGTGATGGGTGAAATCCCCTTTGATCCTGCTTTCACCAAAGCGCTGGTCCAGGGGAAAACCATTTTAGAATATGACAAGGAATCAACTACAAGCAGAATCGTTAAAGAAATTTGGGATAAAATATATGCCTCTTCTGAGATGAAATCATCTTTAAACCATTTATTCAACTAATGACAAAGGAGCTTAAAAAAAAGTGAAAAACGGAAGAATTGCAGTCCCCTCCAATGGTGAAGGCGGACTCGAAGGAACCCGGTCAGGACATTTCGGACATTGCGATGTATTTACACTGATTGATGTAGAGGATGGAAGGATTACCAGGGTATCTGCCCTGCAAAACCAGGAACATGTGCAGGGCGGCTGTATGGTGCCGGTGAACCTGTTGGCGGAAAACAAGGTCAATGCCCTGGTTGTAGGCGGCATTGGCATGCGTCCTTTAATGGGATTCCGCCAGGTGGGAATTGATGTATATTATGATTCCCAGCGTATTGAAATTGAACCGGTTGTCCTGGATCTAATTGGCGGCAACCTGCCGGAAATCAACAATGATCAGGTATGTGGTGGCGGGCAGGCTCATGGATAATCAAATCGTTTTTATGCCGTAAAATTTTACCACATAAAAAGGAGAGTTTAAAATGAAGATCGCAGTTTCCTCAACAGGAAAGGATCTGGATGCTGCCATGGATCCCAGGTTTGGCAGGGCTTCTTATATTCTGATTATCGATAGCGTCACCCTGGAATATGAAGTAATCGATAATTCAAAGAACAAGGAGGCTTTTAAGGGGGCCGGCATTCAAACCGCGGCATTGATCTGCGAAAAAGGAGCCCGGGCACTGTTAACAGGTTTCTGTGGGCCCAATGCTTTCAAGGGTTTAGATGCTGCCGGTGTCAAGGTTGCCAATGATGTTCACGGGACCATAAAAGATGCTGTTTCCCAATTTAATAAGGGCAATCTGGTCTATGCTGATAAAGCCAATGCTGAAGCCCATTGGGTGTAACTCAAGCAATATCATCTTGGGTAGGAAGGCCTTTTCCGCTATGATCTGAAAAGATCCCGGCCTTCCCTACCCTCATTATACAGATCACGGTTGCATAAAATGCCCATAATGAACCGTATGGTTAATCAAATGGGACTTTATGCCATTGATATTCTTTTTCTCCCGGATCACGTACCGGTAGATACCCGCGTTTTTGATATCCCCGATAAAAAGAGCGCCGATGAGTCGTGTGCCATCCTTGCTGAAAACAATTTTCCGGTAAGTTAGCCTGGTCTTTTTGGCATGGGTTTCATATTCACTATTTTTCGTGTGCACAATCCCCATGGAAACCAGAGGAACATCTGCCACCTGGGTCGCATTCATAATTCCTAAAGTACCGGTATAAACTGTCTTGCTGCCGGTCATATTCAGACCGGCACATATACCCATTTCAACCGCGTGGGTCCAGAGACTTGTCACTGTTTTTTCACCGGTCACAGGATCGATGGCAACAGCGACATCCCCGGCAGTATAGGCATCTTTTATACTAGTTTGTGTATATGGATCAGAAAAGATGCCTTTATCGATTTTGATATCATTGCCATTTAAAAATCCTGTATCCGGAACAACCCCTTTGCCCACACAAACCATTTGACAGGCAATTTGCGAACCATTGTCCAGGGCCACGCCGCACACCCCGCTGCTATCGGTTAAAACCTGTGTTGCGCTGATTCCGGTGATGATATTCAGGCCTGCATTATCCAGGGCATTTCGGATCGGGAAAGCATCCTTTGGATCCATGAGTTGGGAAAGCACTTCAGGGGAGTAGACTACCATGGTGACGGATAATTTTTTTTCCAGCAAAGCAAAGGCGGCTTTTAAATTTAATATGCCGCCGCCCAACATAACCACATGGGTCGCAGTTTCTGAACGCTTTGCCATACCCTGTGCATCTGAAAGGGTTTTCAAAGAAAAAACACCCTCGCTGTCAAGCCCCTCGATATTCTCCGGCAGATAAGGCGTGCTGCCTGAAGAAAATAAAATTTTATCATATAAAAAGGCTTCACCGCTTGCGGTTGTCACGGTTTTTTTCTGGAAATCAATCGATTTGGCACCGAAACCGGTTTTCACTGAAATACCGCCTTGAGTAAATATACCGCTGCCGGAAAGAAAAATATCATCTGGACGCTTTTTGCCATTGATAATATAGGGAATCATGGGCCTGAAATAGGGCTGGGCTTTTTCATTGGACAGGACAGTGATATTCCCGTTTCTGTCCTTCTTCCGGATGGTATGGGCTGCGGCCATGCCTGCGGCAGAACCGCCCACAATTACATATTTTCTTCCCATGTTTCTATCCTCCCTGCCCTTGGGCCACTTCTCTGGATGCGGCCTGCCGCTTTTCAGCAGAAAATTTATCTACAGTGGCATAAGTTAATGCCTCGGTCGGACAGGCATCAACACAGGCCGGATGATCCTGATCCGGACATCTGTCACACCGATAGGCAATTTTTAGATCCTTGTCCCTGCCAATGACGCCATAAGGGCAGACCATGACACAGGTCCAGCACCCGATGCATTTGTCTGTATTTGTTATCACGGCATTATTTTCAGCCCGGGTGATGGCCCCGCTGATACAGGCATTGACGCAAGGGGCATCCTCACAATGCCGGCATAAAACAGGGACTTTGGTATTGCCCCAGAGCCATTCCACATACAGCCTTGATTTCGGCTTTGGATCCTGGCTTAAGGCGGAAAACAGGTCTTTGTTTTTTGAATGCTGCACCGCACAGGCAAGCTTGCAGGAAAGACATCCTGTGCAATGTTGTGTATTTACGAATATTTCTTTTAAGTCTGACATAACAGATCCTTTCTTTATGTGATGATCGTTTTTGAGAGGCTAACCCGGATATTTCATGAAATATTCGGGCTAAAGCCCTAAACCTTTTCTGCGCTCGTCAATGGCTGATATCAGCTTATCCGCAGCAGACTGGGGATCCGGGTCAACGATAAAATACCCGCCGGTCAACTCTTTTACCTTTTCTGTTAGAACACTGGTCACCAATGCACTGCCGGTAACAGGTATCATCACGCCCACATGGGTTGGAAGACCGGCTGCAACTGCATAACATCCTATGGAAATGGCTTTTTCACTAGTTGCTTCCGGTGCCGATGCCACGACTGGAAGCTGGTCAATATCCACCCCCAGGTAATTGGCCAGGGCTACTGTAATTTCAACGGCCCTGGAATTATCAACACAGGAACCCAGGTGAAGCACCGGCGGCAGAGGACCTCCCAGGCCATTGGCCTCACCGATGGCATTGAGCACAGCAAAAAGCCCTTCCCCACATCGTTCTTTTGTTTTTGAAGGATCAAGAAAATCATGCCTCATCAGGGAACCGGCCCCGCAGCCCGTGGCAAGAACCAGTACATTTTCTTTTAAAAGTCTTTCAGCCATTTGAATATAATTGGTGTCCTGGGGTATTTTTACATTGTTGCATCCGGCAAAAAGGCATACGCCTCTGATATTTCCGGCTTTAATATTATCAACCAAGGGTTTTAAAGGATCCTGGGCATCCAGCTTGGATAGTGCGGCTATAATGGATTCTGTAGAAAACCCTGCAATGACCTTATTGGTTATATCCGGTATCCGGCAGTTTCTATTTTTGCGGGTTTGAAATATGGAAATCGCTGAACTGATAGCCTGCTTTGCATTTTCAGCAGCCGTCTCTTCTTTGACCGCAATATGATCTGCCCCGGAAATCTTACAGATGTCCATGGTGGTAATGATCTTGCTGCCCATACATTCAGCCACGGATGCTATGGAAGGCATAATACACTGGTAATCAACGATCATTGCATCCACCGCCCCGGTGAGCAGGGCCATTTCCTGGCTTACCGAATGGGTACAAGACGGGATGCCGTGACGTTCCATGAGCTCATTTCCGGTACAACAAATCCCTACAATGTTGATGCCGGCGGCACCGGCCTTGGCAGCCTCATCTTTCATGTCCTGTGCTACTTTAACAATAATTTCGGACAGGACAGGATTATGCCCGTGAAGGGCAATATTGACATGATCTGGTTTCAGTGTGCCCAGATTGGCTTCGGAAGCCAAAGGCGTGGGAGTCCCGAAAAGGATATCTGCCAGATCCGTTCCCATATAGCAACCCGCCAGATCAGCAACACCGCACCTTAGTCCTCCCAAAAGGAGATTGACAGGGTCTGCATCCACGCCATAGAGGGTTCTGTGCATGATCTCCGAAACCTCATGGTCTATTCCCTTGGGCACAAGGCCAAGATCAGACAATACCTTTACCCTGCCCGGGGTTACCACACCCGCTGCCCACAAGACCGGGGTTTCTTTTTCATTGAAATCAGCTAAGGCTGCCCTGGCCACGTCCAGGGCAATTTCTTTTTCTTCCCGGTTGTCCACGGCAATTCCCAGACGGTTAGCCACTTTATTCAGTTTGACGGCATCGGTGATTTTATAATCTTTGGCTTCTCCTGTGGCCATTTTCAACAGGGTATGGGCCAGATGCTTTGCATGGCCGGAATGGGCTGCCGTTCCTGCGGCTATCGCCCTGTCAAGTCCTCTTGCCACCATCACATCGGCTGTAGCGCCGCAGATGCCTGTTTCCTGCCCTTCTTCAAAGGGATTGATGCGGCAAGGCCCCTGCAGGCAATGCCGGCAACAAAGACCTGTTTCCCCGAAACCGCATTGGGGAAGCATATTTTCATACCGGTCCCATACTGTCTCAATTTCCTGTTCACTTGCTATTCCCAACATTTTTTGTACTGCCGGGTCTTTTGTTTTTTCCTCGAATTGGTTTCTCAACGACATTGACACCTCCTTGACTTGAAAATGGGTTAACCTGAATCAATCAATTATTCAGGCGGTCAAACGATCCATAGACTTTCTTTAAAAAAATATGAATTTATTCCTGATCAGTTGTTCTTATGATTACCGGGACTGCTGACAATAATTTTAAACAAAATGAAGATGATTTATTTAATGAGCGCAATATATTTGTTCAAATTTACAATAAACCCCAAAAAGATCAACGCTTTTTTTCAACACTAATCCTTAAAAATTGGGATCAGGCGGCCATCTGGACAAAACAGCTTTTCTATTTTTTTTATTGCCCCTGATTGTGGATAATGGATATTTTGTATCCGGCAATGAATAATGCCCTGTTTTCTCAAAAGACCGGTTTTCATCCAAAGAGTTCGCTGTCGGTTGAAAAAATGCAAGTATGAAAGTCATTTAAAAGTCAAGGGTCCATATTTTAAGCCTTATCTTATTATAATATCCTTTTTCTGAAATGATATATGTCGGTATGCGGTTGTGCTCTTCATTCTATTGTGATAGAGCAACTCTGTTGAAATGAGACTTAACCTCGGATGGTATTAAGAACGATTGTCAATGATCCAAATAAAAATTGAAATTGACAAGATCATACAATACATGTCCTGTAACATCATGTAGTGTTCTTTACATGATGTTGGTAGGCAGCATTTAAACGACAATACATAACCAGCCCCAAGGCATCAATCCACCATTAACCCCCTTGGGCCCACACACAAATTATTGGGCCGTCACACCAACGGCCACCGCACAAATGGCAAAAAATATTGAGTTGAGCCATTGCATGCAGACTCCGCAGGACTGCCATAAATCGTTTGGTATTATCCTGTGGCCGCTTGAAACCAATAAAAACCATACCGCATGGAGTGTATGCGGGTATGATGCCTATACCTATGGCAGTTTATCTGTAACAACTCAAAAATTGACAGTTCTTAAAATTATGAAACAAAAATATAAAGAAGCAATTTATTTCATTGATTTACCGAATATTATGGAAGCAAGCGTAGTTATAGGACAAAATGTAAAAAATGACTTTCCGCGGCATGTTCATAATGCCTTTTGCATCGGAACAATTGATAAGGGGGCCCGGCTGATCGAAGAAAACGGTGCCACGCAAACCATAAACAGAAACGAAGTCTTTGTGATCAATTCAGGTGTTCCCCACAGATGCAAATCTCTCAATGACCAGGGTCACAGCTACCGGGCGATTAATATCAAACCCCATGTCCTGAAAGCGCTTGGCATGCAAATCTCAGAAAAAATGTATGACGTACCCTATTTCAAACATTCCAGTATAAAAGATCCTTTAATATTACGGCATATCAATAAATTTTTCAGTTGCATCAACCATGAAAACACCTCCTTGGAAAAAGAGGAGGCGCTGTTATCTCTCCTGTCTGAAATCATTTTAAAATATTCAAAAAATCCTCCGGTTGCCTGCAACCTTGGGCGCCGGCGGCAGGCAGTGGGAAATGCCTGTGACTACATGAGATCAAACTATGCCCGGAAAATCACATTGGCTCAGTTATCCAAGGAATCCGGCCTGAGTTCATTTCATTTTCAAAAAGTTTTTTTGAAGGAAAAAGGGGTTTCCCCAAACGATTATCTGTTTAAAATCCGGACGGATAAAGCGGCTGTACTGCTTCTTAAAGGGGAGAGCATTACTGATGTAGCCTTTGCCACCGGGTTTACCGACCAGAGCCATTTCACAAAATGTTTTAAGCGATTCATTGGAATCACCCCCGGCAGATACCGATATCTGCAGTCCGCAAGCCTGTTCTGTTCGCATACTCCACAAAGGAACGACGAGCACCTTAAAGATTCGAGACCAAACAGATCCGCATCGACTTGATGGACCTTGAAGGCCTCGTCCTTCGCCTGGTCTGGCATTCACTCCACTTGATTGGCCAAAAGTGCCATGGTGTCTGACACCATTCCTACCCTTGGGCAGAGGCACATGAAACCTGTGGAGTTATCAGAATCCAACCTGCCTGACAGGCAGTTTAGATTATAAAAACGATGGGTTACAAAATCATCTTCAAAATGATTACCTGTAACTTATGTAACTAATGTTCAATTAAAATGATAAAAGTGTTTTGGAGGAAAAGAATGAAAGATGTTGCAGTAAAAGAAAAAGGAACAATCGACTTTGCAGAACTTAAAAAGGAATCTATCAATCAATCTGACGAATATGCCCTGTTTGAAGAAAGCGTCGAAAGCTTCGGACTTCTCAATGGTATTGATAAAATTTTGTTTTTGTTTTCCGGCGGAAAGGACGCTACCTTTGGATTGACCATGCTCACAAAATATTTAAAGGCACATGATCTGAATATTGATTTGAATATCCTCATGATTACCTATCCGCTGCATGTCTACTTTCACAAAAACGGAATACGCCGCGACATTTACCAGGATACACTGGATTACTGGAAAACAAAAAATGTCCATTTATCAGCCATTGAACCGGAGGAGGAGGACCTGCCGAATTTCAACACCTCTGGATGCCATATATGCAAACGGGTCAGGATGGAAGCGGTAACAAAATTCATCAGCAAGCATATTGCCGTTTCGGAAAACACAGCGATTGTGACCGGTTACACATTATATGACGCCCATGCCTATATGCAGGAATTTTCAACAACAACCAACTATACCTATGATGTAAATGTTATTAAAAATCCCAAGATGAAAAATAAAATGCTCAATTACCTTCACAAAATGCAGATAAAGGAGAACCTGAGCAACGGGATGCAGATTATCCGTCCCCTTCTGCAATTTAAAGAGGATGTTATCAGGGCGTATCTTGCCGAACGCAACATTCCCTTTATCAATGTTCCTTGCAAGGTCGCGGATTACAAACCCAAAAGGCAAATGTTCAAATTACTGAATGAAATGAGTGGTGATTTGAATATCACTTATGGCGGCCTGATGAATTTTCTCGATTCTAAAGGAGTTGTTTTCCCAAAGAATTTCAATGATATCTCATCAAAATTCGATTTTACGGATTGCTGATATCGGCCAGTGCCAAAGAACAATTGATTACCAAATTGAACAAAGGGTTGAATATGAATTTAAAAGATAATTTCACGGAAACCGTTTTACTTGCCATCAGTGTGTGCATCCTGGTTACCATCTGGGGAACTTTTCACGCAAAAATCGGAATCACCCTGGCATGGCCGGCTTTTGTATCTGCGGCTCTATTCTTTGCCATGGGCCACCATTCAAAAGACGCCTTTAAAGTCATTACCGGGCATGTGGCAGGCATTGGCTGGGGCATATTATTCTTCAACTTGATTGCGGCTCTGGCAGCCCGGGATCTGAATGCGCTGCTGATACCGGTTATCACCTTGAGTGTTTTGAGCACATCTGCAGTTATACTGACCCATCTCGGCCTGGACATTTTATCCCATCTGCCGTCACTTTTTTCGGGTTGGGCAGTGACGGTCGGGACTTTATCAGGAGTATCCCTGGCAGACGAGAAATTCAATATTATCGCATTGGATACGCTTGCATCGATCATTCTGGGTATCGTTTTCCTGGGCATGGGCATCCCCTTCCTGCACCAGGTCTTTAAATCTCAATTCGGGATAAAAGCTGATCAGAAAAATGAGGCTCCACAAAAGCCCAAAAAAGCCAAGCCTGGAAAAAGCATAAAATTAAAAGGGGATCTTAAAAGAAACGAAACACCCCAAAAAGATGAATCCCTTGGCGTAAAGACGAGTAAATATATTATTCCCTTTAAACGCAAACAAGACGCTGGTGAACCGGAGACCCTCCCGACAGAAGAATTGTCAGACATTAAAAATGAAATTTTAAAATTATCGAAATACCTGCCTTCTGCAAAAAACAGCCGGGCCACGGGAGCTTCCGATGTGGCCATAAACATTGTGGGTATTTGTGGCAGCCCCCATAAAAAAGGCAGCACGATTGTCTATTTGAAAAAGATATTGGAGGCAGCCGAAAGCATGGGCAATGTCACAACCCAGCTGATCACTATCGCCGGCAAGGACATAAAGCCCTGCATGGGGTGTAAAACAGATAAATGTTTTGGGGAATGCAAGATTAAAGATGATATGCGTGACATATATCCTGCCTTGAGAAATGCAGACGGAATTGTAATTGGCTCTCCGTCATATTTCGGAACCTTTTCCGGCCAGTTGAAAATTCTTCTGGACCGGTTAAGGGTGCTGCGCCATACCAATTTCCAACTGGCCAACAAGATCATCGCCCCCCTGGCAGTTGCCGGAAGGCGGCATGGCGGCCAGGAAATTACAAATCTGGACATCATTCAGGCCATGATGAGACATAACACCATCATCGTCAATGACGGAACCGCCGTGTGCCAACTGGGTGCCACAGGATGGTCACACACGTTTGATGATCCCAAATCCAAAGTAGATGATGATGCCTACGGGCTTCAGACCTGCGAAGGCGTTGGATTAAAAATGGTGGAGATCGCCCGGTCGATTAAAACCTCGGTATCCATCAGCAGAACTATCAGTATAACGCCAAAATCGGGAAGCGTTAATCAAACGCAACACTCCCCTAAACAAGGATTCTCAACACAAAATGAATGCAAATTAATACTACAGGAGTATCACCATGCCCCAAATGATAATTATTTCAAGTTGTTCCCTGATAACGGCTGTCGTTGTCCTGGTTTATCTGTTTTACTTTCGCTGGAGTGTCAATGTTCCCGACTACATGGCAGCCAGGCACTACCGATTTGGTAGGCCCACAACAGAAGGTCCCATCAGCGGAAAAAGAGTCCTGACCATTCCGGATATCGATCATCTGGTCCTGATCGACAAAAGAATACAAAGAAGCAGTTTAAAAAAAGTGGCTCTTTTAACAAAAGAACGCCAGAAGATGAGCCTCTCTATCACATTGATATGGAAGCCTACAGATGCGGCAAAAACCATTGAAAATATTAAACCGGATGATATTGAACAGACATTTTTCAAGATAATCGAATCTGTCATAAAAAACGAATGTACCAAAATGACGGTGGAAGAGATTCTTGAGAACAGCACCGCCCTTGAAAAAAATATTAAAAAAATCCTGCACGCGGCCACCGATACCTGGGGTATCACGGTCATGTCCAGCAATATATCCAATATCAAAGTCAACAATGAAGAGTTTATGCAAAACATGGCGCTGCCAAAGGAGATAGAATTGGAAAAGGCTGCCAAGCTCTCCCAGATTGAAGAAGAACAGACAGTTGAATTGAGAACCATAGAAAAGGATCGAATTGCCCAAATGGCCCAATTGGAGTTAGAACAGTCCGTCGAAGCAAAAAAAGAACAAATTCAAACAGAGATAAAAGCCATCCAATGCAAGGGAGAAGCTTTGATAGCAGAACTGAACCGAAGGGTAATCGAGATCAGTACTGAAAACAAGATCTTGGAGGAAAAAGCCACAATTACCACCGAATCAGAAAGGATTAAATCAAATATTATCGCTGAAACAGAAGGGCTGAAAGAAAAATTGCATGTCATAAACGCCTTTTCTGCCAATGCCATTAATTATGAATTGGTCAAGATCTTACCCGATCTTTATAAAAACATTGATATGGGCGACATCACATTATTTGAGAGCTCAACCGAAGGAAACGACAGGAACGGATTTAATTTTATGAGCAACATCGTTGGCTCAGCTTATTCTATCATGGACAAATTTCATCAGGATAAAAAGAACAATAACAATAACTCAGACCAACAACAGCTTTGCCAGGTAGACTGACCCCTGCGGCAAATTCCAAAGTTCCGGTATGAGACAAAGCCATGGATCTAAAGAAACATACTTTTCAAAATAAATTGAAGTGGTTCCGGATTTTTCCCGGGATCTGCACAATAATATTACAATTAATTAGGAGACTGAAATGAATCAAAATTTTATTATGTCAAATTATGAAAAACATCCCACAAACGAAGGCGTCTATCTAAAACATTTTTTTTCCAGCGAGATTGATAACCGGCTGAACAATTTGGAAGTACGGATCGAACCGGGGGGAGGGATATCCAACCATACCCATGATGAATCAAATGAATTTTTCTATGTTGCAAAGGGAAAGGGAGAATTTCTAGTTGACGGCCAATGGGAAATTGTCCGTGAAGGTGAGGCACTGGTCGCCCCGAAAGCCATAGAACACGGTTTCAAAAACAATACCAATGAAACCCTTGTGCTGTTTTCTACATTTAGCCCGCCCATTAGATAGGACGGATATTTCATTTGCAGGGTATTTCACTTGAAATATTTAAAAAATAATATTTTCAACCATGAATGTTACCAGGGCCTTTTTTAAAAAATATGAAAAATTACAAGCCGCAAAAAGAAGCCCCATATTTTTTCTTTTCTGCTTGTGATTGGTCTGCTTTTTTTGAAAACAGGCCCTACCCTGAAATATATGAAAGCAGGTTCTGCAAAATGAAAATTGAATGAAGGAAACCCTAATATTATCCTAAAACGGTATAGTCAATTTAAGTGATTATTACAGCTGAATGGTGAAAACAATATGAGCTTTATCAATTTGGAACTGCGAGGTCTGGTCGAACAGATTGCTAAAATATTAATCCAGAAAAAAGAAACGGTTTCTGTTGCGGAATCAACTGCCGGAGGCCTGGTTGCAGCCAGTCTGCTTTCATATCCCGGTGCATCGACCTATTTTATCGGCGGTAGTGTGTTGTACAGCTATTCGATCCGCAAAAACATTGTCTGCATGGGCCCTGATGAACATTCGGTATATCCGGGTGCCACCCCTGAACTGATGCTGGAAATTGCCAGGCAATTTCAAAAAAGAACCTTAACAACCTGGGTGCTCAGTGAAGGTGGCGCTGCCGGTCCGACAAAAAGCCATAACAACCATCCTCCGGGATATACGGCATTGGCAGTAAAAGGGCCGCTGGATGGCCTGGGGAAAATAGAAACAGGAAAAAAAGATCGTGTCACCAATATGATGGCGTTTACGGCGCAACTGCTTCACCTGTTTTTTACTACACTCCAAAAACACCATAAAACAGGTCCTTCCAATGGATCGCCTTAAGATTGTTGTTTGCCATCCATTAAGACAGGCCGGGACAGAACAATGAAAATAACCATTCTGGTTGAAAATAAAAAAACAGATCATTTTTTAACTGAACATGGCTTCTCCTTGTACATTGAAGCAAATAAGAAAATATTGTTCGATACAGGAGCAAGTGGTGCTTTTTTGAAAAATGCTCAGAAGCTGGGTATCAATTTACAGCACCTGGATCTGGTTGTGTTGAGCCACGGGCATTATGATCATGGTAACGGGCTTAATAATCTCAGATTTGATACACTTCTTTGCCATCCGGACTGCTTTGTGGAAAACTATCAGAAAAAAGACCATCTGTATTGCGGGATGGATGCAGATATTCATTTCATCAAAACCAAAGCTCATGTAATTGAAGCGAGGAAACCATATCTGATTTCTGATGGAATTGTTTTTTTAGGTGAAATTCCCCGACGCAATGATTTTGAATCAAAACAGACTCATTTTGTTGACAAACAGGGAAATGATTACTTTGTACCGGATGATTCGGCACTGGCAATAAAGACAGATAAGGGGCTGGTAATCGTTACAGGATGTTCCCACTCCGGCATTTGCAACATATGTGACCATGCCAAAAAAGTGACAGATACAAAAA
>JAAEMC010000828.1 GCA_024225895.1 Desulfobacteraceae bacterium
AAAGAGATTGTATCAAAATCCGGTGTGTCAACCATCCTCAATCTGCCGGCGACCCGGGTATTTAAAATCAGTGCCAATTTTAAACTATGAAGAATATTAAAATCGCACTTGTTGTACAGAATTGCATTGCCGGCAATTTTGATGCGAATCTTACCAAATGCCTTGAGTTTACAGAAAAAGCAGCCCAAAAAGGTGCTGAGGTGGTTGTGTTTCCAGAAATGAATCTAACCGGGTATGTGACAGGTAAAAAAATTTTAAAAATCGCAAAACCAGTATCCCATGAGCTGAAAGAACAGCTTTTACAAAAAGCTCAGTCGCTTAACCTGGCTATTCTGGCCGGGCTGGCAGAAAAGGCATCCAATGGGAGCATTTTTTCTTCACATCTGGTTGTTCTGCCAGATGGCTCTGTGGAAAAATATCGTAAGATTCATACCTCTCCCTATGAACAAAAATACTTTACACCAGGTGATGACATTAAGATCTTTGCTACCCAAAAATTGAATTTTGGAATACAGCTCTGCTATGATGCCCATTTCCCGGAACTCACCCTTTCAATGGCCCTACAAAAAATTGACGCAGTCTTTATACCCCATGCCTCACCAAGGGGAAATTCCCAAGAAAAATTTGATTCCTGGGTGCGGCACTTAAGAGCAAGGGCCTTTGATAACTCAATTTTTGTATTTGCCTGCAATCAGACTGGAAATAATCTGGCCAACCTTACCTTTCCCGGTATTGCGCTTGCTATTGGTCCTGATGGAAATCTTATTTCAACTTTTCTTGAAGATAAAGAAGGTATTCACATGGTTCACATAAAAAAGAACCTGCTGGATAAGGTTCGCTCCCATGAAATGAGATATTTCCTGCCCAACAGGCGAAAAGATTTATTTAATTTGTAAATAAACCGGACTACTCTTTTATTTTTTGATTACGATTCTGGATATATGCGTCTCTAAAAGCCACATATGGATCAAGGGATGCTTTTTGTAAGGCCTCGTAATCCCCTATTCTAAATGTCGTATCATTAATGGTCTCATATGCCTTGATACCTGCTGCTAATTCCCAGGGTTCAACATAATTTATAGGAGTGATAAAATAATCACCCACGCGGCCTACAGCATCTCTCAGTGTGGAAGGTCCTAAAACAGGGAGTACAAGGTAAAAACCATTTCCAATATTATAGGAACCCAGTGTCTGGCCTAGATCTTCATTAGAAGTTTGTAGGCCGAAATGATCCTGGGCGACCTGGGCAACTCCCAGTCCCCCCACAGTAGAATTTAAAAGAAAAATACCAACCTCATTGCCGGCTTCCTGCATTTTTCCTTGAAAAATATTATTAACAAACCGGACAGGAAAAAGAAGGTTATGAAAAAAATTCCTCACACACATACGCAGTTCTTCTGGGGTAATAAAGCGATATCCTCTTGCAACAGGCTTTAAAAGGAAATAGTATATCTTGTCATTGACCTGATACATTGCATAGTTAAAATAATAAAGGGGATCGGCTATAGTCTGTTTTTCTCCTGCTTTATCATATTCATCGAAAAAATCATCTGACAATTCATCTTCGTCGTCAACAGTGGCTTCGGGTGCTTTTTCTTCTCCTGCTTTACAACCAGACTTTTCTGATGCTGTCACATCAGCAACAACACATGGTACCAATATGGTTATAAAATTTTCTTTTTCATCGGCAAAAGCAAAAGATGAATTCAAAAACAACAATGCGGCTATTAAAAAGGATAGTGAATAGCATATGGGTTTCATTTTTCAACCTTCTTTTTTAATTCTGCAATTATTATTTCAGGTGTATCTGAAATTCTCTGCCTGTACTGCTCTCTATAATTTGCTGCCATACTGACGCCCTCAATCTTGATGTCGTAGACCTGCCATTTTTCTTCAGGCTTTTTCATCATTCGGTAAATCACCGGTATTTTTATATCATTTTGAAGAATTTGAGATTCAACATCTGCACGGCGTATTGATTTTTTTTCCTTTAATTCTCTTTCTGCCACCCAGGCAACTTTTATATTTTCAACATTGGTTCCTGCCATTTTTTCAAAATAAATATCTGTTATCAGTTTTGAAAAATAATAGGAGAATTCTTTTTTTTGCCCATCGGAAAAATGAGTGAACCTCTTTCCTAATGCCAGCCTGGAAAGAGTTTTAAAATCAAAGGTATCCATCGCTTTTGCATAAAGACTTTCTTTTTGCCGATCTTTACTGCTTTGGGATAAATACATGGGATCTTTTATAATGGCTATAATCTCATTCACGGCTGTTTCAATGACCATCCGGGCAGATGGGCCGCTGGCTGAGGATTGAAAAAAAATCGCTATCTGAAACAGAATGACAAGAATAACTACAGGTTTAATTTTCATCGGCATACCCAATCACTTTTTCTGCTACTTTGCTTGATTACTGAATATAAATTTCCTAACAAGGGATTCAAGATCTAAAGATGATTCTGTGTTATATATTTCGTCACCAGGTTCGATAGCAATGTCTGAGCCGCCTGGTGCAATGTCTATGTACTTTTCTCCTATAATACCAGAAGTT